>CAZVOS010000435.1:0-3711 GCA_964628845.1 uncultured Bacteroidales bacterium
GGGATTATTGGAATAACCAATACCGGTAAAACAACAATATTTAACTGTATATCAAATACAAAGGCAGAGTCCTCTAATTTTGTTTTCAGTACCAATAAATCTAATATTGGTCAGATAAATGTACCTGATTACCGGCTGGAAGTTCTTCAAAATTTGTGAATGCAGCCAAAATAGTTCATGCAACAATTGAGATTGTAGATATACCGGGTTTGGCTAAGGGCTCAGGTAAAGGGGAAGGTGTTGGCAATAGCTTCTTGGCAGATATTCGTCAAACTGATGCCTTGATACATGTATTGCGTTGTTTTGATGATGATAAGCTGCCACATATAGATGGCTCTGTTAACCCTTTAAGAGATAAAGAAACTATTGATTTGGAAATGATTTTTAAAGACCTTGAGTCGGTTGAAAAGAAAAAAATGAAATTGGAAAAGCTTATCAAAGCTGGTGAAAAAGATGCCAAAAAAGCCATGGATGTAATTTTGGAGTATATAGCCAATTTTGAAAATGGTATCTCGGCACGTTTGATGGGCTTTGATGAAGATAAAACACAATATGTTAAGGATTTGTTCTTGTTAACAGAAAAGCCGGTTTTATATGTGTGTAATGTGGACGAAAAATCGGCTGTCTTTGGTAATAAATATGTCGAAGCTGTCAGGGATGCTGTTGCCGTTGAGGATGCCGAAGTCATTGTTATTGCTGGCTTAGCCGAAGAAGAAATTGCAGAACTGGATTCCGATGATGATAAAATGGCTTTCCTCAAAGATATGGGGCTTGATGAGCCAGGTGTTAATAAACTTGTTCAGAAAGCATACGATTTGTTAAATCTACAGACATTCCTCACAGCAGGCCCCAAGGAAGCCAGAGCATGGACTATTAAAAAAGGCATGACAGCACCCCAGGCAGCAGGAGTTATTCACAGCGACCTTGAAAGAGGATTTATTAGAGCCGAAGTCATTAAGTTCGAAGATTATATGAAATATGGCTCTGAGAATGCCTGTAAAGCTGCCGGTAAATTTTTTATAGAGGGAAAAAATTATATAGTTCAGGATGGGGATGTACTTAATATAAGGTTTAATGTATAGTGCACATATCTGATGAGCAAAAAAAAAAGCATCATTTTCCTGATAGGATTTATGGCTGCCGGTAAATCAACTCTTGCAAAAAAGATTGCTCGCAGCTTATCGTTTCAATTTATTGATACAGATAAATATATTGAATCAATCACTGGTTTAAGTATTAGCGAATTTATTCGCAGTTCTGGAATAGATGCTTTCAGAATGGAAGAGCATAAAGCACTTAATGAAATCATTAAAATGGACAATTCTGTTGTTGCCACTGGCGGTGGCTTACCTTGTTTTTACAACAATATGGACATTATAAAGGGAAATGGGTTTTCAATTTATATCAAATATGCGCCAGGTATTATCTTTCACAGAATAAAAAATGCCCACACCGAGCGCCCTTTAGTTAAAGGAATGAATGATGATGAAATGATAAAATTCATCGAAAATACACTTATTGAAAGAGAGCCGTTCTACAACAAAGCCAATTGTGTTTTAAATAAAAAAAATGTGAAAACTGAGGACCTTTTAATGCCTATTCTCGAATACTTAGAAAATAACATCCAAACTCATGGGAATATATAGAATAAATACATACAAAGCCACTAAGGAAGGTTTTGCCGAAGGATTGCTGGAAGCTGCAAAAACAAATAGAGATGTGTTTTGTCTGGGTGCTGATATTACTGCTTCTGTTGGTCTTGATTTATTTAAAAATGCTTATCCTGAGCGTTTCATTTCCTTAGGTATTGCTGAACAGAACTGTATAGGTGTTGCAGCCGGCTTGTGCTTGAATGGTAAAATACCTGTATTTGCATCCTATGCCGTTTTTTCTGCATTACGTACTACTGACCAAGTAAGAATATCTGTTTGCTATAACAACCTCCACGTCATTATTGGAGGTGCTCATGCGGGTATTTCAGTAGGCACTGACGGGGCTACACATCAGGCACTCGAAGATATTGCTATAATGAGGGTTTTACCTAATATGACAGTAATTTCTCCCTGCGATGCCACACAAACAGAAATGGCCGTACAAAAAGCCATTAATGAATGCCATGGCCCTGTTTATATACGCTTTGGCAGAGCTCCAGTACCTGATTTCACAGATAAACACCAGAAATTTGAAATAGGCAAGGCACAATTACTTAGAAAAGGCAATGACCTTACCTTAATCGCTTCTGGACATATGGTTTGGGATGCACTAATGGCAGCAGAAGAGCTTACAAAAAAAAATATTAACGCCCGTGTTTTAAATTTACACACTATAAAACCAATAGATAAAGTGGCAATTATTAAAGCAGCCAGAGAAACTGGAGCCATTGTTACTGCCGAAGAACATCAGATACAGGCAGGTTTTGGTTCTGCTGTATGTGAGGTGCTGGCATCTCATTGTCCAGTACCTGTCGAATTTGTGGGTATGCATGATTGTTTTGGCGAATCAGGTAAACCAGACGAATTACTTAAGAAATTTAAAATGACTTCTATGGATATTGTGAAAGCTTCTTTAAAAGTCTTGAAACGAAAGCTCAAATAATGGATACCCATTATAATGCCTATGAAAAATGTACTTTATGCCCTCATGAATGTGGTGCTGACAGATACAGTAAAAATAACGGCTTTTGCAATACGGGGGCATCTTATTCTGTGGCCTCAGTATGCAGACATACAGGCGAAGAACCAGTTATAAGCGGTAAAAATGGTATCTGTAATATCTTTTTCAGCCACTGCAATATGCAATGTGTATATTGTCAGAATTATCAAATCAGTTGTAATAAATCATCCATAGTTGTTCAAAATCAGGAACAAGATGTTATTGATAAAATATGTAATTTATTGGATTCAGGATGCCATGCTTTGGGTTTTGTGTCTCCTTCTCATTGCGTTATTCAGATGCTTGATATGATTAAAAAATTACACCAGAGAAAATATTTTCCTGTTATAATATATAACACAAATGGCTATGATAAAACAAGCACTTTAAAAAGCTTGTATTCGTTAATAGATGTTTATTTGCCCGATTTTAAATATGCCGATGATGTTCTTGCATATAAATACTCTAAAGTGAAAAACTACACCCAAACAGCTATTCATGCAATCAGCGAAATGATTAATCAAACGGGTGTTGTCTTACAAATAAATAATAAGGGCGAAGCTAGTAAAGGTGTCATTATTCGCCATCTTGTTTTGCCTGGGTATATCGAAAACAGTTTAAATGTTTTACGCTTGATTGCTGAAAATTTTGGCAATAAAGTTCATGTTTCTTTAATGTCCCAGTATTACCCAACAATTCATGTTAAGAATGATTGTAATCTGAATAGAACTTTAACAGATAAGGAATACGATAGAGTTGTTGACAAATTATACAAACTTGGATTTGAAAATGGTTGGGTACAGGATATTTCCAGTTCTAATCATTATGTACCTGATTTCAGAAGAGCTAATCCTTTTGATGAGTAGGTCTGAATAATAAATCCTGAAGACTCACGTTAAGAAATATTTTTACTGACAAAATAGCAGAAAAAAAGGATGGCAAGCAAATTGAAAATATAGGAAAAATATAAAAATTTATTATTATGGGTTATTATTATGGTTATTATGTCATTTTTGGCATTTTTATGCTGATAAGCTGGTTGGTGGGCAATCAATTAAA
>CAZVOS010000436.1:0-3705 GCA_964628845.1 uncultured Bacteroidales bacterium
ATTGATGTTGTCGTTTGAGCTGTAAGCCAGCCATTGTTTCTTGGTATTAATTGCTGCTTTTTGAACTGGTTTTTCAAGTTGAAAAGCAAAATAACTGTTCTTTGAGAAATCATTATCAAAGCCAAACAAATTACCATTGTCATTTTCATAAATGGCTAATAAAATGATACCGTCAAACTCATGTCCCAGTATATCGCAGGAAATGTTTTTCTTAATAAGAGGTCTTTCCGAAAAAGGATAATAAGCAGCGAGTGAATCGCCATAATTAAAAAAAGTGGACAAGCCATACCTCCCTGTATTTTTATCGGTTAATCCCCTACCCTGCATGCCTTCGGTTACAAGTAGTGTTTTTCCGTCATTTGACATGCGCATATCTCTAACTGGTAAACCGGTCCCCATGTTAATGGTCTTAACATAGCTATAATCGTTTGTACGCCACATGATAATCTTCCCTGATTTATCGGCAGTAAAAAAATATGTGCCTTCGGGATGAACAGCTATTCGGCTTATGTTTTCGTTGTGAACATCTTTAAACAGAATTTGTATGGCATCCATTTGAGAATAACACAATATATTTTGGATAAAAATTAGAGAAAAAAATAAAAGGAAATTTTTAAGCATTATTTTTAAAATTTATTAATACGTTTTAACCTGAATTATTCATAAAATCTTATGTTTTAGTGTTTCTTAGTACCTTGGTGTTTTTGTAGCCTGTTATTATTCTTTGCCACAAAGTCTTTAAGCGATGCAGTGAGCAAAGCCGAACTGATTCACAAAGTTTATTAATAATACAGGTTTAAATGATATATAAAAGAATATTTATTTATAGATACAATTACAATGTAAAATTACAAATAAATAAAATATATTATTAATGTCGGATAAAGATTTAAAACACATTTTTACGGCTTAATCTTTTTTTTGAGGTGTTGGTATAATGTTAAACTTAAATTTATAAAAATGATTCAATATTTTTGTATGTAATAAAATTAGCCCATAGGGCTATAATATCAATAGAACTATAATAGTAAGCAATATTTTTTGTCCGTAGGACATTAATTTAAAACGAATATATTATGGCAAATACCTATATTTTTTTAAAGAAAATAATGTAGAATACGATGAAAGATATGTATTTAATTCTATTTAATAATAATTATAATTAATCCCTTAAAAGTAAAATTATTTCTGTTTAATAAAGTTTCTATTTATATTTATTCCCTAAGGGTAAAAATTATTAATCAAAATCATAAAATACATAGTTACATTTAATTCAGCGCCTCAAAAAATGAAAATGCCATTTTTACGAGTCTTATCTTATTGATTATCAGCTAACTTATTATTTTACCAATTAAATATCCAAAAGCAAACCCCATCAAAATAGCGTGTATCTATTTTTTTTCTGTTAGAATTATATTCTTTTATTAATTTAGCACATCAAAACATAAACTATGAAGGATTTTTTTTTTACATTCGCTTCTTATATCGATACCATCAACAACTACATACAATTTATTCTAGTCATATTCACTATTTTTGCTACACTGCTTTATTTCATGCTGCCCTATATCCGCCCACTACGCACATTGCTTAAATCATTGGGCTTAGGACGCAGGGAGATAAGCCGTATATTATGGATTTCGTACAAAAACCCCAGACGTTATATAAGGATTTATATTGAACTGGCTCTTATCAAAAGCCGAGGGATACATCAGGATAAAAAATGGTGGCATAATTTAAGGCGTATTTTCAAAAAATTTATAGACGACAATCAATCCAGTAATGATTATATTGTGACAGTTGACACATCCTTCGACCTTGCTCCCACTGAGTATAATGAAAAAGTTAAAGCATATTTCGATTACTTCAAAAAACCAAAGATTGCCCAGGGCTTTGCCATACCAGACAATGAACCCATATCATTTATAACGAATATAGAAATTAATGAGGGCTACATAGTTCCTATTACTTTTATCATGGGATTGAACGACAGGTATGATGAAGACTGGGTAAAGATTTTAAGCAATTTTTTTACGGCTTTCGGTAATGATACACCTCCAGAAACTGCCATTCTTCCCGAAGAGCTATATTTTACATACAACTGGCTTATGTGGGGCCCAAGTTACCAGAACAAATATGACAAGGATAAAAACAAACTCATACAATTTGGCTTTGGTGATGAGTCGAACTCGGTGAATATCATATTGAAAAGCAACGACAAAGGTCGTGAGATATGGGACTTGTTCTGCCACGAAGCTGAAGTAACAGGTGAAAAGAAATTTGGATACAACTGCTCTGTAAAAGGCAAGTTTTTCGACACATCAGAATATTACAAATACAATTACGATAAAGTTGACATACGCTCTGTACCTTTTCTTAAAAGACTTTCGTCAGAAACACTGGGCATCCCCTACCTTGTTGAGCTCAGTGATTTCGAGATTAAAACCAGTCATAAAGCAGAAAACTATTTCTTTTCGGCTTACCTGTGGATTATGTTCGGTCTTATTGACAGTGAAAATCCGAGCTTTACACCCCGTAAGTCAGTAACTTTTTTCGAGCATGCCAACCTGGCTGATATCAACAATTATAATTTCCTTGCCCATTCTCTTATTGATAAATGTTTCCGCCATTTTGACTACATTGCCCAACACCCGCTTTATAAAAACAGAAAATACCACCTGTGTCTTTCGATGAATTCATTTATAGAGAAGTTATTCCTACAAAAGCTCGAAGAAATATATAAAACACCCCTTGGTGCATGGTACAGAGAGCACATGAGTACCCATACGCCTTTCTCCATCAGCGAAATCCTCGACACCTTCGACAATTACTTTGTAAATCAGGAAGATGAATACAATATCATTGAAGCCGATTTGAACGACAAACAAAGCATCAAGTACCTCTGTAATTTTTATGTTGAAACATTTCTTGCTGAATTTAAAAATACAGACTGCCTCACACTTGACAAGATTCTTGAACTGCTCAAAACAGATGACAAGGATTATAATTTTCATATCACACTTGCTGTAAGTCCAGATGACGAAGTTTTAGGAGGTGCTGTTAGTCTTTTTATACCTAAAGCCCATTGCGGTATTATCGATAGTATAGCCATACACGAAAATCACCGCAATTATGGCATTGGCAAACGACTACTTAACAACTCCCTGCAATTGATGCGGCAAGATGCCCTGCAGCATAAGAAACATACGCTGGACTTTATTCTCGCACCCGTTCCTTCTCTATGTTTTGAAGAACCCAACTGTAAGAAATACAGATTCTGGGAGAACAATGGCTTTATTAAAACAGACATTACAGATGAGAGGAATAAATTAAGCTGGTGTTGTTATCATCTGAAACCCAAAGAGAGCATGAATTTGACTCATGCATCACTGGAGAAAATTATTGCCCGATACAACAATTTAAGAAATAAATCAAAATAAAGATATTAAATAAATACCAGAGATATACAGAACCACTAGATATTTCTAATTTTTTTAGCAGGATTGCCTGCATAAACACCTGATACGCTTATATTCTTTGTTACAACAGCCCCCGCTCCTATTACGACATTATCAACAATACTTACAGGGAGAATTGTTGCATTGGTGCCAATAATTACGTTATTGCCTATTTTTGTTGATTTCCATAAAGATTTATCACCACCAGATAATTTACCATTTTTGAACAAGTAGTTAATAAACATAG
>CAZVOS010000437.1:0-642 GCA_964628845.1 uncultured Bacteroidales bacterium
AAGGCAAAATTGCATTGATGTAATTATATCGGACAACAGGTATGGCATTTATCACAAAAATACATACGCTGTTTTAATGACACATCAGCTCTGCCTTAAAATGCCTGATAAATTACATAATGCCGAGAAAATTGTTCATTATTTATTAAAAATTGGCTTTAAAAGATTTAATGAGCTTTGGGTTCCTGATTTTGAAAGCGGGTTTAATTTATCAGGGGAGCTTTCGCACAAGTATAAAGCCCATTCAAACATGCATTATATTGGTCCCTTATCGAGATTTAGCAAATTTGATTGTTCAACCAATGAAGCTGCTAAAACCAATGATATATTAGTTCTGCTATCAGGTCCTGAACCACAAAGAAGCATCTTTGAGAATATTGTTATTAATGAATTGAAAAATTCTGATTTTAAATGTGTTATTCTGAAAGGTACTACTGAAAAAAAAGAAAACTTCAATATCAATAAAAAAATTACAGTATATTCTCATTTGTCAACAAATGAAATAGCCATGCTTATTAAACAATCAAAAATAATTATATCCCGCACCGGCTATTCCACACTGATGGATTTGTATGCCCTTAAAGCACAGGCCATACTGGTGCCTACACCAGGTCAAACAGAACAAGAATATATAGCTGAACT
>CAZVOS010000437.1:652-3705 GCA_964628845.1 uncultured Bacteroidales bacterium
TGTCCTTTCTCAAGATGAAGTCACTATTAAAATTATTTCAGAGCTTATCAACAACCCATTAGAAAGAAACTGGATTTATAAAAGTGACGATAGCATTTTAAATAAAAGGATGGGGCACATTGTAAATATTATTGAAAAATACCGACATTTGTAATTATTTATTTTAGATTGAATACCGTTATATTTTTTAAATTAATAAAATTTGTTATTGTTGGCTTTTCGGGCTTATTTGTTGATTTTAGCATCACCTATTTTCTAAAAGAAAAACTGAAAGTCCAGAAATATCTTGCTAATGCCATAGGGTTCCTGATTGCAGCCACATCCAATTATTTCTTAAACAGGTTATGGACTTTTAAAAGTAATAATCCCGATATGATTATGGAGTATGGCAAGTTTATCGTAGTATCTGCTATTGGTTTACTAATAAATACTTTTGTTATTTGGGTTCTTGTAAGCAAATTCAAATGGAATTTTTATTTTTCTAAACTGATAGCTATTTTTGTAGTTACTATCTGGAATTTCTCTGTGAATCTTATTTTCACTTTTTCATAACAGCCGATGCTCTTTTTTAATAAAAATAAACTCATATTAGATAAAAATATTGTCCGTTCATATTGTAAGATAAGAGCAGATAAAAATGAATTAAACTTATGCAATGCCCCTTTTAAATCGCTACTTTTTATCCCTACCGGTGAAATAATGGCTTGTCATTATAACAGGGGTTATGTATTAGGACAATATCCCAAAAACTCTATAAAAGAAGTTTGGACAGGCGATAAAATAAACATTTTACGGCAAAACATAATCAAATATGATTTTTCTTCGGGTTGTTATGAGTGCTATAAAGATTTTATACAAAGAAAATTCTTATCGGTGGGTGCTTCAAAATATGACTTTATTGAGCCATCATCCGAAGCATATCCCAGCTTAATGGAGTTTCAATTGTCCAACCAATGCAATTTGGAATGTACGATGTGCAGCGGTGAATACTCTTCAGGGATACGACAAAACAGAGAAAAAATGCCTAATTACCCTTCTCCTTACGATGATGCTTTTGTGGATGAACTCAAAGCATTTATTCCCTATCTGAAAAAAGCATATTTTACAGGTGGAGAGCCCTTTGTAATTCCTATTTATAGAAATATCTGGCAGCAGATACAAGCACTGAACCCCGAACTCATGATGAACATATCAACTAATGCTTCCATTATTGATGACTCTATAAAGGAAACTTTAAAAAATGGTAATTTCTTCATCACAGTTTCAATTGACACGCTTAATCCTGAGAATTATGAAAAGTTGAGAAAAAATGCCTTATTTGATGTTACTATTAAAAATATTGACTATCTACATCAATATGCCCTAGAGAACAGCAGAATATTCTCAATTAAATTCGTACTTATTGATAAAAACATTGATGATATCCCCCATTTATTTGAATTTTTCAATAATAAAAATGTACAACTGTTTCCAAAATTTGTCTGGCTGCCATTTAAGTATTCTTTGTTCAATTTAAGACCTAAGGAACTATCTGAAAAAATCATATTGCTCGAAAAAATCAGAACAACAGACAGCACTCTTATTCAAAAAGAAAACAAAATAAGATTGAAGGAAGTTATTAATGAACTTAAAAAATGGCAGCATGTAAAAGCAAAAGAAAATGAAGCATTATATAGTATGAGTCTTCTACAGATGAGCCAATTACTTGAGAAAAAACTTATAATTGAAATAAAAAAGTCTCATTTAAATAATAAAGAAACTATAACTGAAATACATAAATATGTATCCCTAATTGCAACTATAAATATTTCAGAAGGTTTATTAAAAAACGGCTTCATGGCTTTTTTAAAAATACCTGCTGAATTAATACTCTCAGAAATATTAAGAGGACATGAAGAAAAATTTAAAGCCAGATTTATTGAAGAATGTTATATATAGTTTAATATCATATAAGAAATAGAGATAATCTTGAAGCTCCAAGTACCAAGCACCAAACAACAAACACCAAGCAACACCATGCATTAAAATATTCAAATAGAAAATTACAATTAATAAATATTTTGTATAATTTTGAAATATAAAATCATTACAACATGACAAAAAAAATAATTTACATTCCAGCTTTTTTAATTATTTTGAATTTATTATCCTGTTCATTGTTTCGCAAAAAGGAGCAAGAAAAACCAAAAACGCCTCTTCCAAAAATTGAAAGCATTAAAGATGTGTCAGACTACCATAATAAGAAGATTGTTGTAGAAGGAATATATACTCAGGTTGATATAAGGATTAAAAAAGAAAATCCTGCTGTTAAATACAGTGGTCAGGTAGCTTTAAAATTGCAGGATAACACCAATATATTTATCTATCCACCTACAAGTCCTGAAGCTATACGGCCTAAAAAAGAGATAAAAGAGATGCAGGGCCAGTTAGTGCGGGCTGTGGGTATGATTTTTAAAAATATGCCCCAAAGCGATGTGATTAAATCAAAATTACCACCAGCCATCATAGGTTCACCATATATTACATATGTTGAAAAAGTTGAACTTGTAAACCCTCCACCGCCTAAAAAAGGAAGAAAAAAATAAATACTATTTTTCTTTAAAATAATTATTAATTAATTATATTTCAATTCTTTAGATGTTTCTCTTTGAGAACATTATACCGAATTGTTTAAAATTATTACAAATAGTTAAAAAAAAAAGTTAAAAAAAATTATTTTGATAATAAAAAATCACTTAAAATTGCAAGCTTTTTTACTAACAACAAAGCTGGCGAGGTGGTATTTAAGGTACAGCATAATAATCAAAATATTGAGGTTAGAGCTCAATCTGAAGAAAAGGGCGAAAACACAACCCAGTTAAATGGAAAAATAGAAGGGCCAGACCAAGAATTAATTTTTAATCCGCGCTATATCCTAGACGGCATTAATGCTACTTCAGGGTCAAATTTTTCTCTTTCCATAAACAATAATGCCTCACCTGTCGTTTTGAGGATGATCCGAGGAGAAAAGAATGAAACATCACAAAAATTTACATATGTAATAATGCCTATTA
>CAZVOS010000438.1:0-3695 GCA_964628845.1 uncultured Bacteroidales bacterium
TTAAAGCCGAAGCCACAACCAATACCGAAATGATTCTTATATGTGATGTTGATGTAGATTTGTTGCGCGAACTCCATCAATTTGGCAGCGTCAGAACCTTAAAGGACAGACGTACAGATATTTATAGTTTGAAAAAGATATAATTATGACCGATTTATAGGCGGAATTTACAGTGACAACTCAAATTGATAACTACCAAACAAAGCAACGACTTGACACAAAAAAGAAAATGGATAAAACGTAGTCTTCAGACTTTAACTTTGATTTTTGTTCTGATGAATGTTGTTGCCATTTTCCATTCATACAAGTTCACGCACTTTGCCGACAGTTCAAAAGAAAAGACAGAGGACCCCAAAAAGCTAACGACAGGTCAAAAAATATTTACATTGATGTTTGGTGTAAGTAACCCAAGACCTGAAAATAAAGTTGTTCCGACAAGTAACTTTGAAACAATTAATTTGAAGAGCAACAAAGAAATTGAGTGTTGGAGCATTAAGGCAGAGAATCCAAAAGGGACAGTAATTCTTTTTCACGGTTACAGTGGCAACAAATCATCAATGCTTGACAAGTCAGACATATTTCTTGAACTTGGTTACAACACATTTTTGGTTGACTTTATGGGTTCAGGTGGATCAGAAGGCAATCAAACAACAATTGGCTTTTTAGAAGCAGAACAAGTAAAAACTTGTTTTGATTACTTGACAGTGAAAGGAGAACAAAATATTGTGTTTTTCGGTACTTCGATGGGTGCGGTTGCCATAATGAAAAGTATAAGCGACTATGGCATTAAACCAAAATCGATAATTATAGAATGCCCATTTGCTTCAATGTATAAGACTGTGTGTGCAAGGTTTAAGACAATGAATGCACCCCTTTTTCCAATGGCAGGACTTTTAGTTTTTTGGGGTGGAGTTCAAAACGGATTTTGTGGATTGGGGCATAATTCAACTGAATACGCAAAGGAAATAAATTGCCCAACGCTTTTACTTTATGGAGGGAAAGATGAGAAAGTAAGCAAAAATGAAATTGACTGTATTTTTAATAATTTAGTCGGACAGAAAAAGTTAATAATTTTTAAAGAAGCTGGACACGAAAACTACTTGACAAGATATAAAAACGAATGGACACAAAACATTCAGGAGTTTTTAATGAAAGAATAAAAAATTCCAGTCACAAAGATAATGCACCTATTTAGAAATAATGTCTTAGCAGACAAATAGGTGTAAACCAAGTATTAGATGCTATCTTCTACTTCAAAACAATGCTTTCCGACCAAATCCATTCACTTCCTTTAAGCTCAAGTAAATAAATACCACGGGACAAGGAGCTAACGTTAATGCTTCTGAGGTTTTTGCCTGATAACACAACTTGTCCGACATTATTAAATAACTTTACTTCATAATCAGTTTCTTCTGTCATAAGGCGTATTACATCCCGTGCTGGATTGGGATACAGTTTAATATTCTGTTTCTGAATAGTACCAGTTCCTACACACGCATCTATAAGCACATAAACGGTATCTGCATTAAAACAGCCATTATTATCGGTATAGCTATATAAAATTGGCCATGTGCCTGTGCCTGCATCCACAGGTATAAATAACCCGTTTGTAACACCTGCACCACTGTATGTGCCTCCTGTAGGAGTGCCACCCGTGAGGGGAAAACCGGCATCATTAATACAGAATTGTTGTTGAAGCAGTTGCCAAGATACCAAAGGAATATCGGTAACAGTAATATTGTTTTGCTTAACAGAGGTACATTGCGAACTTACGTCAGTATAAGTGTAATACACGTTGTATATACCAGGTGAAAGGCTGTCGGTATTAAAAACAGCCGTGTTGCTTAATCCTGTACCTGAATAAGTACCTCCTGTAGGAAGTGCAGCCGCTAACTGCGTGCTGCCGCTGCCTACACACAGAATTGTACTATTTATATCCCAAACTATAACAGGAGAAGGGTTTACCGTAAAACCGGCACTGTCAGAAAGAATTCCTGTGCTGCATTGCGTATTCATAACTTCGCATGTATATGTTTTGCCGTTCTGAAGTACGTTAAGTGGCGTAAAATGCAAGGTTGGCGTATTATACCCCCATAAAGACGATGTGTTAGTATTGATAAGAATGCTATCGGCATACCACCTGTAATTGTAGAGGGAAGGATTAAGGGTATTAACACTAAGTGTTGCACTGTCGTTTTCGCAATAGCTGCCGCCAAAGTCTTGTGAGAGAATTTGTGCAGCAGGAATAACCCGTATAAGAGCACTGTCGGTTAAAGCATCAGAAGCAGGAGTACAGCCAGTTATACGGCAACGAACCCATATGCTGTCGAGGTTAGGGTTTGCATTAATAATTCTTAAAAACCGCTCGTTTGTTTCTATAACCCCTTGCTGTTCAACAAGGGTTTCGAAGCCGTTGCTGCCTCTAATTTCCCATGTATATTGAGCGCTTGATGTTGATGAGTTTACCTGGAGCGAATCAGTAACACCCTGACATATACTTTTATTTGAAGGATGTGTTGTGATAACCGGCCCTACATACAGCGTGGCTGCATTTCCAAATCCGCGCGGTGAGCAATAGTCGTGTATGTACGGGCGAAAACGATAGCCATTCATAGACATATCCACGGTTTGTATTCTTAAAGTAGAATAAAAGGATGAATTAGGGTAACCTGAGCTGTAATTGAAGATTTCAAAATTATTATCCCAAATATCAATGTCGTGCCAGCCGCTGCCATCAAGCGAATCAATTTGCCACCCTGCATACCAACTGTACTGAAAATTGTAGTTTATTGAATTTGTAAACCATACTTGCAGGTTGGCACTGTCGCCAGGACATTTATAATTGTTTTGAACCGTACCCTGAACTACAGGAGCAGCTAAATTATTATGAATAATAACTGAAACACTATCCGAAGCAATGCACCCATACGGACTTACAGCTTGTACTTTAAGAAGCCCTGGCACAGGAAGTAGCATAGCTTCGTTATTGTTCATGTTGTAAAGCTGGTTTGGGGTAGTTGTTGTGTATGTGTTAACAGGGCTGCCGAATACCACTGGCAGGGTGTCGCCACTGCACAGATGCGTACGCCAGTAACTGTTATATAAATCTTGTTTGGGAAGGTAAATATAGGGTTTAGCTCGCGCAAATACCGTAATGGTATCGATGGCTTTACAGCCGTTGTATGTGGCTGTAACAATATATTCAGTAGTTAAAGGGGGCTTAACATAGGGGTTTTGCGAAACTGATGTGTTAATATTGGATGCAGGAGACCACGCAAAAGTGGCTGTGGGCTGGTTACAAACAGTATTAATTTGAACACTGTCTGTATTGCAAAACGCGAGACTTTGAGCTAAGTTTAAACTAAGGTCGTGGTTGTTATATGTTACTTCAACAGTATCTGTTTTTACACAACCCTGATAAGAAGCGTAAAATATATAAGTTTGAAGCATGCCTGGACTCACATTTGGGGTTTTAGAACCATTGGCCGAAAATCCTAAATCGGGGAACCAACCATAGCTTATGCCTGTAGTAGGTGTGATGCTTCCATTCAATTGAACAGAACTACCGCATGTAACTTGCTTATCGGCCCCGGCACTCACAGTGAATGATGTCTGTTGTGAAAAAGGAGAAAAACGTATACAAAACAATTTGGAATTGCTTAATGAATTTGTTACCGTTTGTGGGTACCAGCTTT
>CAZVOS010000439.1:0-3690 GCA_964628845.1 uncultured Bacteroidales bacterium
TTTTATAAAATGCCAGGCAACCCCGCTTGCAAACATGTCGTAACCCTGTGAATTGTAATGACCGTCTATGGGCCATTTGTAATTCCAATAACTTATATTATCCAGTTTTTCAATTTTTATATTATATGCATTTAAATCGAATATTTCAATAATTTTCTCATTTTTTAGTTTTGTCATTAATGGCTTATATAAATGGGGGCGGTCGTCATTAAATATTACGGCGAATTTAAATTTCTCGAGGAGTGATAACTGATAGAAAAAGTGCATGCAAGTATAAGTATCATTAAAAGCTTTAATACGGTCATTTTTAAATTCCTGAGGGGACATTAAGAACTTATATTTTAATATTTTATCAGTAATATAGCGGCATATATGGCTTACGGCATAAAGTTTTTCCCAATAAGGTGGTTTTCTATATTTAAAACTATCAGTTGTAAAACGTTCAAAGCCACCCCTGAATCTATAAAACTCCAAATCGGAATGGCTCAGCGACATTAAAACAAGATTGGGTTTATACTTTAAGATTTTCTCTTTGAGCAGCATATACTCAAAAAAGGGTCGGCACTTGTAACACCTGCATTTAAGACACATACTTTATTTTTGGTTTCATTTTTTAAATAATTCTCGAGTAAGGCAGGCCATGTTGAATCCTGGGGTGCTCCTATACCTTCAGTATAGGAATTGCCAAGGCAAATGATTCTGTATTCATTACTGTCTTTTTCAACAGCCCTAGTTTTATCTCTTAAACCATCTGCATTGTGCTTAAACGGGTAATTAAATTCATCACGTTGAACAATCAACAGCTTATGCTGGGGATGTATATGTAATCTGGGATTATTCTTATCAACAGCCATATCGCTAATAAAACCCGATACATAATAAGCGCCCGTTCTTTCGTTATAGCTTCTATTAATACCAGTGATTCTCAGAATGGTTTCCAGAAATAGCCAGACTGTTAATATGATGTTGATAGATTTTTTAATTTTATAATAACTTATATCCTGAAATTTGAAGGTTTTATGAGCCAAAAATAAAAGAAGGTGAACAAATAGACCTGCGAAGCAAATGAATAATAGAGCAGTAATAAATGTTGTAAGTGAATATTTAATATAAAGAACCGAAAAAAACAAGCATACCACTATAACTGCTGATATTAGAAAAGATTTGATTAAAAAAGGAAGTTTTTTAAAGGAGAATTTATTTTTAATAAGTTTAAGCAATATGTAGAATAGTATTAATAAGCCAAAAAGTATTAAAATAATTTTAAAGAGCAGTTGAGATTTATTATGATAAATAATTGAAAACAGAAGTTTAGAAAAGATTCTTTCTCCAAAAAATTCATAAGGTATCTCATAGATAATAAGATTATTTTTTTTACTAATTATTTTCAAATCGGAAAAACAAAGTTTTTTCAATTTATTTTGTGAGGTCAGTAAAAGGGTATCAATCTCTGGTATTAGTGATGAATTGATAGCCAAGTTTACTTGTTTAAAGTAGCCGTAATATTGAAGCCAAGCTTGTATAGACTGGTCGTAACGAATTTTGAATTCTTTATTTAAGGGAGAAATGGCATAAAAATTAATCTCATTTTTTTGTTTTTGGTTTATACCCTGTATTTCAATAGCAAAAGGTTTATAGATATTAATATTTTTTATATAAAGAGATAATAATATGAAGAAGAGCATAAATGCGACAATAGATAAAGGAAGAATATATTTACGTATCATGAGATTAATTTTCTTTTTCTTTAAACGGAACAAAGAAGTCGCTATTTTTCAGGTTCCAAAAAACGCCCTTAGCCATTATGTTATAACCTTTTGAATTGAAGTGTTTATCGATAGGCCACATATAATTTTGCACCCATTCTTCGGTGGAAATATTTTCAATATTTTTGTTATAATCAAAAAGGTCAATCACTGGGATGTTTTTTTCATCTTTAAGTTTTGTCCTGAGTAAACTGTATTGGGTATCAGTATCATCATAAAAAACGACAACAAGTTTAAAATGCTTATCCTGAGCGAGTTTATAAAATTTATATATACAATCATAGATATCCTCTAAAGCTTTTTCTTCATGTTTTTTAAAATCTTCGGGTGATAAGAAATACCTGTAATGGAGCAGATTATCAGTAAAGAAGCGTACAACAAAACTCATGGCATAAAATATTTCCCATTGAGGCCCTTTGCGGTATTTCAAACCATCGTCAGTAAATCTTTCAAAGCCACCTCTGTTGCGGTAAAAAAAAAGGTCGGAAGCGCCGAGAGTAAGCAAAACCAGGTCTGGTTTATATTTAAGTAAGCGTTTTTCGAGTAAAAAATATTCAAAAAAAGGGTCAGTACCTGAACATCCTGCATTAAAGACTGTAATTTTATCTTTGTAAGCAGCATTTATTCTTAATTTCAATAATCTTGGCCATGTAGAATCCTGTGGGGTGCCTGCTCCTTCGGTAAATGAATTTCCAAGACATATAATTCTGTATTCACCTTCAGCTTTCTGAACAGGATGTTCAATATCTCTAAGTCCTTCAGAATTACATTTAAGAACATATTTAAACTCTTTTCTTTTAACTATTTTATTTTCGTTAGGTTTGTTAGTCCAAACAAAGCTATTTTTCACATCATTATTAACAGTTTCGTTAAAACCGGATGAATAATAAAAGCCCATTTGTTCGTTATAGGTTTTATTGATACCTGAGATTCTTAAAACTACTTCGATGCAAAACCACATAATAAATAGTAAAACCCAAAAATTTCTGAGTTTTTTTATGGTGTGAGGAGAAAGGTGAAACAGTTTGAGAACCAATTTTATAATAAACCAGGATAAGAAGCCAACTAAAATAATGAACAATACGGTAGTAAAAAACGTTGATACAGTATATTTAAATAATATGAACCCAAAAAATAAATAAGAAGCAATTAATATTGAGTAAACCATTATTTTTATCCATATAAATAACTTTGGATATGTTGTTGTTTTCAATTTTACTGGTTTTTCAAATCTAAAAATCATCCTATAAATAATAATGTGTTTAGAAATTAATTTTTAGGCTATCCATGACACCCATTTTGTTTAATTTCCATTCGACACCTTCAGCAAAAAGCTCATAACCTTTGGCATTATGGTGTCCATCGTATTTCCAATAGTAATCAGTATAGTTCTTGCTGTCCATCTGAGCTGTATTTTTATAAAACTCAAGTAAATCGAGATATTGGATATTGGTTTGTTTCTTGAGTTTTTCAATAATATCGTACATCTGAGTGAATCCATTAATAACTTCAGCATCGAGGGGGTTGAATACCACAAGCAGTTTAAAGTTTCCATTATCAGATAATTCCTTGAATAGAAGCAAACTTTGAAAAAGTTTTTCTTTGGCAATGTCAATACCGTTGCTGTGTTTTTTAATAAGCATTTCGTTGTAGTGTAAAATTTTTTGCAGGAATAGTCTTGAGATGCGGCTAACAGCAAATAATGGTTCAATAGAAGGGGGCTTGTTATAGCCCACTGTACCATCCTCTTTAAAACGTTCAATGCCACCTCTGTAAAAGATGTCGAAGATATCGCTGCTGTTTACAACTACAATGAGCAGGTCGGGTTTTAAAACGAGCAATTTGTCCGTAAGGAGTTTATATTCATAAAAAGGGTCGCTGCCACAAACACCGGCATTAATAAATCTTAGGTCTTTTTTTAGTT
>CAZVOS010000440.1:0-3679 GCA_964628845.1 uncultured Bacteroidales bacterium
TGTTTTTTAAATCAACATCATGTATGGATAGGGGACGGCGTAGAAAAGTATGTGGTGCATTCTCAACAAGTACTTCAACAAACTGACCAGGTAAAATATCTGGTAAAATATCCGGATATTTTAATAATAAAAGGAAAGTGTCGTGGTTTAACCTTTTGTTTTTAACTATTTGAAAATCGTTGATATTTTTTTTTAACATCTTTATATTTATATAGGGATGTTAATCTTTAATTTCTTTTGATTCTTGATTAACAGGTGGCTTCTCTTCATTTTCTTTCAGAGTTTCATTCTCATTTGTTTCATTTTCTTCATCTTTTGGTTCGTCAAAGACGAGCATGTTATTTTCGAGTAAAAGATTATACCAGTTTGTAATTTTCTTAATATCAGACACATATACCTTTTCCTTATCATATTCGGGGAGAACACTTTCGAAATATGTTTTAAGTTTATCATTACTTTCGTTGTGGTTTATGCATGCTTTACCTTCTTCTTTCTCAAAAATTTTTTTCAATACATCTTTAAGTGGCATGTCTTCATCTTTACAAAAAATACTGATGTCGGCCAGAGTACTTATTTTGTCAGAAACAAAAACAGGAAATCTTTTTTTATCGGTTAAACTTTCAACGATGGCTCCGTTTTTAGTTTGAGCTACTACTTTAAATAAACCGCTTCTGCCCGAAACAGATAAAATTTCTTTTAAATTCATATTTTTTTTTTTATTAATTTATGAGCAAAAATACACTTTTTCAAAAAACAAAATAAATCTTAGTTGATTTTAAAAAAATGTTTAGATTTGTTTCGTTTGAAAATGTAATTAATATTTAAAAATATAATCTATGCAAAAATTATTATTATTGGGAGATGAAGCCATAGCTCAGGCAGCTATAGATGCAGGTATATCTGGTGTTTATGCATACCCTGGCACACCCTCAACAGAAATTACTGAATATATACAGCATTCAAGAGAAGCTAAGGAAAAGAATATTAAATCAACTTGGTCGGCAAATGAAAAAACGGCTGCCGAAGGAGCTATCGGGATGTCGTATGCAGGCAAGAGGGCAATGGTTTGTATGAAGCATGTAGGACTTAACGTGGCTGCTGATGCATTTATTAACAATGCTATAACAGGGGCTAACGGGGGTATTTTATATCTTGCTGCTGATGACCCTTCGATGCATTCGTCGCAAAATGAACAGGATTCACGTTTTTTTGGCAAATTTGCCATGATTCCAGTATTGGAACCCTCAAACCAACAAGAAGCTTATGATATGGTTCATTATGGTTTCGACCTGTCAGAAAAATATAAGACACCTGTTATGATGCGTATTACAACACGCCTTGCACATTCAAGGGCAGGTGTTGTACGTAGAACATCAAGACCTCAAAATGAAATTAAGCTTCCTGAAGACCTTCGCCAATTTGTTTTACTGCCAGCTATTGCACGTAAAAGATATAAATTATTGCTTGAAAACCAGAATAAATTTGAGAAGGAATCTGAAGAAAATTTTACTCAGTATTTTGATGCCACTGATAAAACTCTAGGTATAATAGCTTGTGGATTGGCATATAATTATCTTATGGAGAATTATCCTGACAGAAATATTCCTTTTCCTGTGCTCAAAATGAATCAGTATCCTTTGCCACGCAAACAACTTGAAAAGATTATGTATGATTGTGATGAAATACTGGTTCTTGAAGATGGTTATCCTATTGTTGAAGAAATGATTAAGGGTTTTTTGTCGAAGGGATTAAAAATTAAAGGGCGTCTGGATGGCACTATTCCTCGTGATGGTGAATTAACTCCAAATATTGTGGCTAAAGCACTAGGTATTTCATTTAGTATAGGAAAAAATGTACCGTCATTAGTTGCTGCACGTCCTCCTTCTTTATGTAAAGGATGCCCACATATTGATTCGTATATGGCTTTAAATGAAACAATTAAAGAATATGGGAGTGGCAGGGTGTTTTCTGATATTGGCTGTTATACATTAGGGGCTTTAAAACCATACGAAGCCATCAATTCTTGCGTGGATATGGGTGCCTCTATTACCATGGCCAAAGGTGCTTCTGATGCTGGTTTAACACCTGCTGTTGCCGTTATAGGAGATTCTACCTTTACACATTCAGGGATGACCGGCTTACTTGATGCAGTTAACGATAAAAGTAATATCACGGTTATTATTCTTGATAATGGCACTACCGGTATGACTGGTGGACAGGATTCTTCTGCTACAGGAAAGATTGAAGATATTTGTAAAGGACTGGGTGTAGAAGAAGAGCATATAAGAATTATCAAACCTTTAAAAAGTAAACATGAGGAAAATCTTCAGATATACAAAGAGGAACTGGCATATAATGGGGTAAGTGTTATTATTCCCCGCCGTGAATGTATCGTGGCATTAAATAAAAAAATGAGAGCAAAATTCTCCCAGAAAGATAAGAAATAAAAATTAATTTAAAAACATACAAAATGAAAATAGATATTATTTTAGCAGGTGTAGGCGGACAAGGTATATTGTCAATAGCAGCTACTATAGGCCTTGCGGCAGTTGATGCAGGCATGTATCTCAAACAGGCAGAAGTGCATGGCATGAGCCAGAGAGGAGGCGATGTGCAGTCGCACCTGAGACTTTCGGATAAAGAAATTGCATCTGACCTTATCCCTGAAGGTAAAGCCGATATGATTATATCTGTTGAGCCCATGGAATCACTAAGGTATTTGCCCATGCTTTCACCCGAAGGATGGGTAATTACCAATACCAAACCATTTGTGAATATTACTAATTATCCGGATATTGAGCAGGTCTTGAGCGAAATAGCAAAGATTGAAAAACATATCACTATTGATGCAGATAAAATGGCGTCTGATATTGGTTCTCATAAATCTGCCAATATGATAATTCTCGGTGCTGCAGCACCTTTTCTTAAGATAGATTTCATTAAACTCGAAAATGCCATCAGGTTTTTATTTAAAAATAAAGGTGAAGAAATCATTAATAAAAATATTGAAGCACTCAACATAGGAAGAAAATATACTGAAAATACATTATAAATGAAAAAAAATTCGTAATTTTGTATCATTATATAATAGTATATGGTTAAAGAAAAAACCAAAACCAAAAAAAACGAAAAGGAGAACAGCAGTCTTACAAAAGATTTGCTGTTACACAATGATAATTTCAATACATTTGATTTTGTTATTGAAACATTGATTGAAGTCTGCGAACATGATTCTTTGCAGGCCGAACAATGTTCGATGATTGTACATTATAAAGGTAAATGTGTTGTTAAATCGGGTGCTTTCGATGACCTGAAACCAAAACATGACGAGTTGAACAGGAGAGGGCTTACAGCTTCTATTGCCTGATGGTATTTAACTCAACATCATTCTTATTAAATGCCATGAATCTGAAAATTGTACTTTCTAATATTATCTCACGAAGTACAATTAAAACATGTATATTTTTTCTGCTTTTTCTCTTTCGTATTTCCATTCTTTTTGCACAAGATACAATTACAGTTATGCAATATAATTTGTTGTATTATGGTATAAATACAGAATTTTGTACCAGTTCGAATAATAACATCACACAAAAAGAGCAGAATTTTAAAAAAATTATCAAATATGTTAATCCTGCAATAATAACTGTAAACGAAATGGATGCTTCATCGGTTATTG
>CAZVOS010000441.1:0-3675 GCA_964628845.1 uncultured Bacteroidales bacterium
TTTATGCTGGTGTCGTCAGTGTTTTATGCTGTAAGAACCATTATCGCCAAAACCCATATTCACCGCCTGTCTCCAACTATGCTGGCTTTGAACAGGGCTGTTTTTATAATGATATTTTCTTTTATATGCCTGTTGCTGACTTCGCAAAGTTTAACAATCCCGGCAATGCCATTAGTTAATATAATAATTGGTTCATTCTTTGGTCCATTTCTTACCTCAACCTTTCAATACAGTGCCCTGAAATATATTGATGCCTCAAAGGGAGCTATTATACAAAGCACAACACCTTTATTTGTATTAATAGCTGGGTACTTATATTTCTCAAGACTTCCTTTTATGTATCAGATATTTGGGGGTATACTTACCATTGGAGGCACTTTTATTATGATAATAGGGAAAGAGTTTTTAAATAAAAAAACATTTAGAAAATAACAAAACTCATTTTTATAAATATGATGCTTAAGCCAACTGGGTGAAAAGACTGGATAAAAAAACGATAAAGTAATTTTTTGGTTAAGAGGGAGCTATTGTATTATATAAGTAAGATATTAATGGCTCCGCCTCTTTATAATAGATATAAATAGCCCTAAAAACATTATAATCACTCCCACCCACATCAGATTTATATAAGGGAAAACAATAGCTTTAACAACAATATAATCGAGTTGTTTCTCTGAAATCTCAACAACTATTGTATTTTCTTCTAGCCCTACTTTCTTAAAACGTATTTTAAAATTGCCATTATCAAAAAAACCATCCTTATAAGTAATTTCATTTTCAAAAATAGAGTAAACAGGATAAATGTTAGAAAATATCGAATCTTCTTTTCCAATATTTATAAGGGCAGTAATATCAATTTGATTTTTTTCAGTTGTGTCTTCAACAATAATAAGACTGTCTAAAACAATAAAACTGTTTTGGAACCGCACTGTATCCTTTAGCAAGAGGGTCTTTGTTTCAATGAGTTTGAAAGCATCTTCAGAAGCCAAGATGTCGGGGTCGATATAAGTGATATAAGTAAAAACATCTTTTAGAAGAAATTTTTTAATATAGGGCTCATAAACGTTGCCCATATTGACGTTCATAACTATATAGGGTTTTACATCAAATGCAAATTTCAGTGTGTCGTCATTCATCCTTTCATAAAATCCAATATTGAAATGATATGCATTGTTTGTTTTTTCTTTTTTATAAAAGAAGAGGTAATATTTACCCGCTTTGCTCATTTTGTCTTTTTCGAGTATGATGGTTTCGTTTTTTTGGAGAGCGTTATGTGTATTTATTAAAGTTCTTTTGTTAGAAAATGTAAGTAAAGCACCTAATATAAATACACCAAAACCTATATGGGTTATAAGTGCTGTTTTATTGGGTGTCCTTTTCCAGTGTTGAATTAAGAAATCAAGGCAAAAAATGATACAAATTATGCTTGTAACAATCAATAAAATATATTTCGGATGTTTTATATTTAGAGACCAGATTAACAAGAAACTTAATATTAAGCTTAATAAAACGGGAAGCCATAATTTTTTAAGGAAATCACTTTTATAATTTATAACTTGAATGATGCCAATTATGAGGCAAATAACTATTGCAAAAGCAAGTTGCCATTCGTTATAGAAGGATTCCCTGTTGGAAGGTGGGGTCAGTTCCAGCGAAAATATCTGATTAATCACAGGTATTGATGTGGTAAAAATTATCTGAAATGCTGAAAGTAATAAGATGATGCTGGCTGCATACATTATAAATTCCTGTGAGAATAATGTGCTGCTGTCTTTTCTGTACAGGTCTTTTCTGCGTAAGATAATGAGAAAAAAAGGCAGGGCAATAAAAAACAATAACATCAGAATGACAGGATGCTGAAAGCCATCCTTTCCAAACGCATGTGCCGAAGTATTGGCCAATATACCGCTGCGGGTAAGGAAACTGGCATAAATTACAAAGACATATACCAGTACGCTAGTGAAATATGCCTGAAGAAGCAGGTAGTTTTTCTTATGAGCCACGATTAAAAGATGCAATGCTGCAATAAGTATAATCCAGGGTACAAGAGATGCATTCTCGACAGGGTCCCACGACCAGAATCCGCCAAAAGTGAGGGCTTCGTATGCCCAGGCACCTCCTATAATGATGCCTATGCCTAAAAAAAACATTGAAACAACAACCCAAAAGATTATTGACTTTAAATTGTCGTATTCGTTTTTAACCAATGAGGCAATTATCAAAGCATAAGGCAGTATTGTTAAAGCATAGCCGGCAAATATCAGAGGCGGATGAATCGTCATCCATGGGTTCTGCAAGAGGGGATTCAATCCATTCCCATCAGTGATAAAAAGTAAATAATCAGGAAGCAGAAATAAAGGGTCGCTGGATACTTCTCTAAGTAAATAAAATGGACTGCTCCCAAGTTGTATTCCAAAAAATGAAAAACCCAGAATATTAATTATTAACAAGAATTGGGACAATGAAATGACACTTATGGCTATAGATTCATATCTGACTGCTCTTCGGATGATAAAAAATCCAGTAATTCCCTGTAATAATATCCATGTGAGGAAACTTCCTTCCTGTCCTGCCCAGAAACAAGATACCATATACTTTAACGGGGTATTGCTAGACGAGTGTTTCCATACATAATTATACTCAAAATATTGCATAAAAATAATATAAAACAATAAAACAACCGAAAGTGCAATCATGGTAAAATGGGCATCATACATCAGCCGCGAAAACCGCCAGAGGTGCTTGCTTTTCTCATTCTTAAAATACAGAATCAAATAGCTCACAGTTGCAGCCATTGAGAAGATAAGAGCCATTAATACAGCTATTTTACCAATAATACCCGGTAAAAGATGTTCCCCTTCAAAAATCATATATATTAAATTATGTGATTAGAATTCAGTTTAATGTTTTTTGGGGGTTCACTAACTAACCGATGGGTTAACCCATCGGTTAGTTAGTGAACCCATTAGTTAGTGAACCCATCGTTTAGTTAATATAAGATATTTAAAACCTGCAATTCTTATTTTATAGTTCTTTTCAAAGGTCTTAATCCATGGCATAAGAATTAAACTGGGTATATGTTGTTTTAGATAGCTAAATAAAAATCATTTACTTCTATTTCTGAATAATTAATTTACCGCTAAGACTGCTTTCATTAAAATGAATTTTAACGATATATAAACCATTTTCCAGATGACTCATATTAACAGGGGCGTTTTTGCTTATGTTGTGTTGTTCCGATAGTACCAATCTTCCCAATGCATCGAACATCTCAACAAGTACGTTGTTTATATTTTCGTTTGAAGTAATAAATAATAAACCATTACTGGGATTGGGGTAAGCATTTATCGTTAAATTTCCGAACAATTCATCGATACCGACTGTAAAATAGTAAGGGTCGGACATTTCGGAGGCACAACCTTCAGGACTTGTTACTTGTACTGTATAATTCCCAGTTACAGTTGGTGTATAAGGTCTCTGATCAGCTCCTGGAATGATATTTCCTTCGAGGTACCATTGATTGCCATTAAAAGAACTTGAAAATAAGATGCCATTATTTATGCTAATAGTGGGTTTGTCGGGTACAGCATTCACTGTTACAGCTACCATAGGTGTATATGAAGTGCAATTGCTACTGTCGGTGATGACAGCATTATAATTTCCTGATTCGTATAC
>CAZVOS010000442.1:0-3672 GCA_964628845.1 uncultured Bacteroidales bacterium
AGAAAGGCATTCAAATGGCAGGTATTTGCAATTTGAATAACCGCAGTTTCCTTGGCTTACAGATTGCAGGTTGGTCAAATTTTGTCAGAAAAGATTTCAGTGGTATTCAAACAGCAGGGTATACGAATCTTTCTTTGGGCAGCGTAATAGGCGTTCAAGCATCCGGTTTTTTCAACTATGCCGGCGACTCATCTGTTGCTATACAAGTGGCTGGGTTTGCCAATTATGGAAGGAATGATAACAGCAACATTCAGATAGCAGGTTTTGCCAATACTGCTTTAAATGATTTTACAGGCATACAAGTTGCGGGCTTCAGCAATCACCTAACAGGCAATTCGAATGCTATTCAGGTTTCAGGTTTTCTGAACACGGCCAAGCATATTAACGGCTCCCAAATTGGTTTCATTAATATAAGCGACAGCATCTCAGGTGTGCCGGTCGGCTTTCTGAGCTTTTCGAGACACGGGATTCATCAGCTCGAATTATCAGGCAATGAGGTCATGCCACTGCATCTGCTGTTCCGCACCGGTAACAATAGGTTTTACAATACCTTATCTGTTGCAGTAAAGCCATATTCAATGGATAATTTATATTGGGGCTATGGTTATGGCATAGGGTCAGCTATTAAATTAAACAAACGCATGAATCTTTACATGGACTTACATGCCATGCAGTTACAACATAAATCTTACGACTATCAGTTAAACCTGCATAACAAGTTCTCTTTAACATGTGAATACAGGATTATTCCCGGACTGGCTGTTGCTTTAGGCCCCTCTTTCAATGTTGCTGTAAGCGAAGCAGTTAACGAAGTGAGCAGTATTAACGATGCCCTTATCCCCTATCATTTTAGTGATATAACTTATACCAATGATATCCGAATCAAAATGTGGACAGGAGGCAGCATTGCTTTAAGGTTTTTTTGATTAATTATAAAATAATTGCGCATCATTATAGGGGTAAGCACAGAAAAACTTGTCTTATAGATAAATTCATTAAACTTATTACTATGAAAACTTCACATTATTTAATTCTTTTCTTTCTTGCAGCTCTAGTATTCAGTTCATGCCGTAAAGACCACATACATCCCTCCCACCACATCATTACCGAAGAACGTTTTACGGGTACGTTTCATTCGCTCGATGTCAGCGATGCTATTGACGTAGATGTTTTGTTTACAAACGGAACCTATTCAGTTTTTATTGAAGCCGATGACAATATTATGCCCTATGTGCTCACCGATGTTACTGCCGGCGTTCTTTACATAAGATTAAAAAATTCTATTTGCATTGGACCACATGCCTCAATTAAAGTACATATAAGCAATCCTTTTGTTGAAGCAGTTGATATATCAGGTGCATCAAGAGTTGAGTTCAATAATTCTCAGAACATTCCCTACTTTAAATTAAGCACATCAGGCGCAAGTATGTTCCAGGGTGAATTTTATTGCACAACCTTTGATGCAGACATGAGTGGGGCATCTGTTGCCGATATTTGGGGTGCAGCAGATTATGCAAACATTAAGCTTTCGGGTGCCAGCAAGTTAGGTGATTACAGTTTCTCCATAAACACACTCGACATTGTGTTGTCTGGAGCAAGCACAGCATCACTTACAGTAAATCAGGTTATGAATATTGAAGCTTCAGGAGCCAGTTCATTTTACTATAAGGGAAATGGACTGATTAATGATTTAAACTTGTCAGGAGCATCGGTTTTAAAGAAGAAATAAGAAAATCAGTTTCTTCTGGCTTAATTTTTACTGTAACTCTTCCATTTCTTACGAAATATGAATATTCGGTTTATTTATTAAATCAAAGAACATTTTATCAGCATCTACAAACTCTTTAATACCGATGTGATTTCTGTAATAGTCCAATTCCCCAATAAATCGGGTTTGAACTAAACAGCTATCCGAGCGGCATTATACCAATTAATTTTTATACTTTTTTAAATTCACTTTGGTATAACCTACTAATACCAAACTGCTAACAAGAAAAATGACTTGTGCTAAGGTTCTCGAAGCAAGTGAATTATATTAAGTAACTTGATAGCAAGTCGGTAGGAGAGATTATTAATAATAGTTAAAGATTAAATAATTCTATGGAATGAATGTAGTTTTTATTTACGAGGTAATATAAACACAAATGCAATAGAAGCAAAAGCCATAAAGGCAGAAATTCTAACAGTACTTTCTAAACCTATATAATCGCTGGTTATACCAAATAATAAAACAATGATGGAGTTAATTAAAAAACTTATAGTCATATATATGCTGTTATAAAATGCTGGCCTGTCTGATGCCTGTTTTTGAACTATGGCAATGATGATAGGTGTAGAAACAAATAAAGAAAAACCAATAAGTATGAGTAAAGGGATAGTATAATCTGTGAAATATATAAGTCCTAATAAAAGGAAAGGACTTATAAAAGCTGAAAGGAGAAGAATTTTTTGATTACTTAATTTGTTCGAAATGAATCCTGCAAAAAGGGCTCCTGCTGCTCCTGATAATTGCAGTAAAGATAATGATATGCTCGACACCCATAAAGAAGCTCCTTTATCTACAAGATAAACAACAAGGTACAAAGTTAAAAATGCTTTCATCCCTGCACTAAAAAATAAATAACCTCCAATGCCTGCAAACAGGGGTATGTATTTTTTCCTTTGAGCTGTCTTATTAATAGAATTATTCTCTGTATTAATAAGAGGACAATACTTAAAGTCTTTAAGATAGAAATATAAAAAAATGGATGCAAAAATACCAATAGGCATTACACGATACGACCCTTCTAAAGTCCACCACGATACAGCTGCTGTAATTAAAAGAGGTCCTAATGTACGGGCTATTTCACCGCCAAACATATAATAACTCATACCTTTTTCTGTCTTGCTCCCCGAAAATTTATTTATCAATACAGGCGAGGGTACATGAAAAAAAGCAGCACTTAAACCAGCTACAAATAAAAGGATGGCCAATGTTGGGTAATTGGGTGCTAAGCCCATAAGACTCATAGAAATACCAGTGATGGCTGGTGTAAGAATAATCATATATTTCAGTTCAGCTCTATCAGCTATCAAACCTATAAAAGGGTTTAATAAAGATGGTATGCGTCTTATTAAGTCCAACAAACCTGCTAAACCCAATGAGATATTCATTTTTTCTATTAACAATGGAAGCAAAGGTGCTAAAAATGAAGAATATATGTCGTGTAAAAAATGACCCGTAGAAATGGCTATAACTTTTGCCCTATGGTATTTTAAATCTTTCATTAAGAAATTTCAAAAATACAAAAATAAAATAATGAATGT
This sequence comes from uncultured Bacteroidales bacterium, assembly GCA_964628845.1. GTDB lineage: Bacteria > Bacteroidota > Bacteroidia > Bacteroidales > PXBB01 > JAKIYU01. The sequence continues at coordinate 3,307 of CAZVOS010000442.1, forward strand.
GTTTTTAGAGAATTTTAATTAAATGATATTAATAAAGTAAATTTTTGAAATACATACTTTCTTTTATATATTATTTACTTGCTTATCTAACGACAAATAAATCAATTTTTATATTGAATATCACGAAAAAATAGTATCTTTACTAAAAAATTTAATAGTATCTTGATAACCTGAACAATACGAAAGTCTTTATTAACTAAAAATTAATTAATACAAATTTTATGAAAAAACTAAATAACAATTTATATTGGCCTTTTATTGGTATTATATTAACTTTCCTGTATTCATGTAGCAGTAATAAATGGATTGTACCTTCTGAATATATTGGACAATGGGAAACAAAAAATGAAAAAATTACAGTTCGTA
>CAZVOS010000443.1:0-3668 GCA_964628845.1 uncultured Bacteroidales bacterium
CATTTAGTATAATGTTCGACTGTATTAATACTGAAAAGAAGGAGCATATTGAGAGGGCAGTGCTTATGGAAGACCGTATCAATGAATTCAGAGACCTAATAAGGGATGAGCTTTATGAGCATTTCGACAAATCTGATGAGCATTTTAAAACTGGTTTTTTTGCCAATAAATTATGCACATCCTGCGAAAAGATAGCGGATAATATTTTCAATATTGATGAGGCCATATTGGGTGTGAATGTGGAGTAGGTTTATTCAGGGTTCGCTTAATAACACATAACACACACAATGTTAGAGATTTAAACGACATAAAAACAAAACAAGTGCAAAGAATTTTTATAAAAACTCAATAAGCCCATGCATTTAATAAGATAATTTTTTGGAAAGAGTTTTTGACTTAAAAATTGTAAATAAACTTCTCAAAATGAGCATTCCAGAAAACTTTTTTGTGTTTTTTTGTTGATTAATTTTAATCAACTTTTTATACACTACAAAATAATTCTCTTAGAAGTTTTGATTTATGACGTTTCCATGTCCTGTCGGACGATGGAAAGTCTTTATATACTTTCCATTGAAACGTATAAATCGAAAATTTAAAATAATAAAAGATCAACAAAAACATCATTGAATGATACCGTTTCGTGAAGAATACATTAATCCTCTGAAAGAACATGGTATTGAGTTTAATGAGAAGTATTTATTATAGGTGTTTTCATTATTAGACCCATTCAGGGTCTCTTATATATTGCACATAATTTTTTATTCGCATTCGACTCCTTCGGAGTTATAATTTGAAAAATATAAAGTAGTGTATAGATTTATACATTACTATTAAATTTATTGTTTTTAAAACACTTATCACTCTACTGCAACGCAAACAATACTGTCACTTTTTTATGTACCGCACTAAATGTAAGAAGTCAGGAAGTACTTATGCAGGAAGAGCTGAAGTATTCTTATACATTTTCGCCTCGTGGCCTCAAATCCAGTGCATCTCAGATTTATTCAGCAGACCCTATTTATTCCAGAGAAGAAATATGGTTTGTGCTATTTCGGTGTTTTGTATATAATAGCCATAATGGGGGTCGTACTCATCGGCGAATATATTAAATAAATGGCTTGCAGCACCTTTGGCAAAGAAGGGTACCAATGAATTGGTATGGTCGCCTGAGTACCATTTCATTTGAGGGATTTGATTTTTTCCTGAGTTGATTATGGGGTTAAATTGGTCGTTACCACCTTCAGCCCACAGAAAACCACATTCATGGTCGGCAGTTACAATGAGTAATGTCTCTTCCCAGTTGCTGTAGATACTTATCCATTTGATAACACTTTCGATGGTATTTAAAAAATCAATGTTTTCTTCAAGCATTCTGTCTGTTCTGTTGTCGTGGCTTGCCCAATCTATTGCACCTCCCTCAACCATCAGGAAAAATCCTTTTTTCTGCTGATTGAGTACATTTAAAGCTCCCTTTGTCATGACTTCAAGAGAGGGAATGTCAGGAATAAATGCTTTCTCAAAAGGCATAATTATTTGGCTTTCACCATCATCTCTTCCTTCTTGAAGTGTTTCGTTAACTTTGGGAATACCAAGAATCCTCTTGGCAGTTGCTTTCTTAGTGAGTTTAGCAAAGTCCGAGCTGTCCTGTATCAATGTCCATGCATCCGGCTCTCCATCGTTGTCGATATCTTTTAAACTGTAAGTTATATCACCAACATGGAATTCAGTTCTTTTTTCTGAGTTTTTAAGCTGCTCCCAGACCTCATCACCGCCAAGATATTTGCTATTCATATTTGCAGGTGTACCATTTTTGTCGTAGTCGGGGTTGCCACAACCCATAAGCACATCCAATCTTGAATCTAATAGCATCTGTCGGGCAATTTCCTGATAGTTTCTTCGTTCAGAGCAATGGGCCACAAAACCTGCTGGGGTGGCATGGCTGATGGGAACACTTGTAACAATACCAGCCGATTTGCCGAGTGATTTAGCAAGTTCAGTAAGGTTAGGCAAAGTATCGTTCATAACGCCCATGCCAATGGCTCCGTTGTAGGTTTTTTTACCACAAGCAATAGCAGTAGCTGCTGCTGCCGATTCGGTATAGCCATTGTTCAGATTTACAGGGTTTTTATGGATGGCTTCAGCATTATATCCCGAACTAAGAACCCTTTCTGGTTTTATCTCGATAAAAGCAGGGTAGGTGGCCATGGCTAATTTTACAAAGCTGCTGTCCCTCAGCTTACAAGAATCCATATCTCCGTACAAATAATATTCGGTGGCTTTAAGATGGTTAAATCCCATGCCATCTCCAATCATTATTATAATATTCTTAGGTATATCTGTTGAAGATATTTGTGCAAGGATGTTATTAACAATAACACAGTTGCACAGAAAAAATACAAATGTGAATAAATGAATAATTTTAAATTGTTTTTTCATATTTTATGTCAACTCCTTCTAATTTTTTTAATGCATCGTATATTTTATTTGAATCGTTTTTACGTACCGAGAAGCTTATTTGTGACTTTGTATCATGTTTTTGATTTATAAAGGCCACATCATGCAGCTTGAGCAACGACATCACATTATTCATCACACTGTAACCGAAGTTAATGGTATAGACATCGTTAACGGTTTTTGTTATGATGCTGGCATGTTCAATGGCATCTTTGGCTGCTGTTTTGTAAGCCCTTATCAAACCGCTTACGCCTAAAAGAGTACCGCCAAAATACCTGATAACAACAATAAGTATATTTGTTAAATCAGACGACAAGATTTGTCCGTATATGGGCTTGCCTGCTGTACCTGATGGCTCGCCATCATCATTAATGCGGTAAGTACTTTTGTCGTAACCTAATATATAAGCATAACAATGGTGGCGTGCATCGTGATATTTTTTTCTCAAATCGCCAAGTATGTTCTTTATTTCATCTTCGTGATTTACAGGAAAAGCCAAGGCAATAAACCTGCTGCCTTTTTCTTTATAAAGCCCTTCGGATGAAGCACTTATTGTATTGTAAGTATCTTCAAACATACACTTTTTTTTATGCAAAAGTATAATATTTTTTCAATATCCTCCATCAATCTGCCAAACAAAAGCTCTTATGCCTACTTCTGTATTTATTTCATCAATTTGTTTAACTTTATTGAGCAGGACATTAACTTTGTCATCATCAACAATGGTCAGTATTGTTGAATTTTTTTCGGGCCAGGTGTGTGTGCCCATGTGAGGTTCGCCATCTTTAGAGCCCCTGCCTGTAATCTCTTCCCACATGGTAAAACCTCTAATATCGAGGTAATCAAGCATATATTCCACCTTTTCGGTATGTGCCTGATTAAATATTATCATTACTGCTTTCATGTAATTAAATTATTTAGAAAATTATATTTTAATAGCATATATTATTTAATACCATTGTTTTCGACGAGGAAACTCAATTTACTTCTTAATTTTTCTTTTTTATCGCGTTCTCCTTTACGTGCTATCACTGCATACATAACAGGAATAAGCACCAGGGTTACCAATGTAGAAAAAATCAAACCTCCGATAACGGATATGCCCATCGGTTGCCATAGTTCGGAACCTTCGCCTGTTGACATAGCCATTGGGAGCATACCGAGAACTGTTGTAGCTGCTGTCATCAGAACAGGTCTTAGACGGCTTTTCCCTG
>CAZVOS010000444.1:0-3664 GCA_964628845.1 uncultured Bacteroidales bacterium
CAACAATATGGCCTTGTGGAACAGTGTTCAATGTTATAATATCAAACATATCATTACTTCTCATACAGAACATCCTGCTGTTTTGAAGCCCGTAGAAGCTATAAGTAAAAAACTTGGTATAAAGCTCACCTATTTAACTGTTGATAAAAATGGGCAGACAGACCTGACGGAACTTGAAAAGATACTCGAAAATGAAAAAGACCCTGCTTTGGTAAGCTTGATGCATGCCAATAACGAAACGGGCTTGCTGCTTCCACTGAAAGATGTATCAGAAGTATGTTCTAAACACAACGCCCTTTTTCATACCGATATGGTACAGACCATAGGGAAGTTCGATATCAAACTGAATGCTATTCCTGTGAGCTTTGCCTCCTGTTCTGCACATAAGTTTCACGGACCTAAAGGCATAGGTTTTTTGTATGTGAACGAAAATAACAAAATAAAGCCATTTATACTGGGTGGCTCTCAGGAACGTAACATGAGGGCGGGCACAGAAAATATATGTGCAATAGCTGGCATGGCAAAAGCTCTCGAAATATGTCATCAAAATATGGAGCAAACCCAAAAGCAAATTGCGTCTTTAAAGAAATATACAGTTGAGAAGTTAAAAGAATTTGAAGGTATTAGCTTTAACGCCCATTCCGATAAAGGGGGCTTGCATACCATATTAAGTATTAATTTCCCCGCTGTACCTCAAACGGAAATGCTTATTTATAAACTGGATATTGAGGGTATAGCTGTATCCGGAGGCAGTGCCTGTGCATCGGGAAGCTTCCATTCATCACATGTACTAGAAGCTCTTAATGTGCCTCCCAACACACCTTCCTTACGTATTTCGTTCAGCAAATACAACACCATAGATGAGATAAATAAGTTAATTGAAGTACTAAGAAAAATTGTACATCATGGCAGCAAAAACTAAAAAAAAGAAATACAAAAAAATCAACTTCAAACTGTCCGAAAAACAGTTTAGTATTTTGAACAGCTTTTGTAAATCGAAAAAAACCACACCTAACAAGATATTTAAAAAAGCCATTAAGGATTATATTGTCAATAATTACGACTTCAATGATGTGGACTATCATATCAGCGAAAATCAATTGGCATTATTCGACTTGGATGAGGATGCTCAGGAGGATGCTCAGGATAATGCCAATGAACCCTTTAATAATGAAACAAAATCTAATTAAATTTCAATAAGAAAGGGACAAGCTATGAAAAAAATAACTTTAGTTTTAGCTTCTTGCTTAAAGCTTGCAGTAAAATTTGTTTTAAAAATAAAATATGACTTCAAAAATTAAAATTGGCATGGCTCAGCTTCTTGTAGAAGGCCGTGAGCCGGAAAGAAATTTCGAAAGAGCAGCTAAGCTTATTAAAGAAGCCGCACAAAACAATTGCCATATAGTTTTATTGCCCGAAACAATAGACTTTGCATGGACACATCCCGCAGCACTTACAGAAAGCCAAGCCATACCCGGCCCTTTCTCTGATTTTTTTTGCCAGCAAGCTAGATTACATCAGATATACATTTGCGTTGGCTTGACAGAAAAAACGACCGAGGGCATTAACTATAATACAGCTCTTCTGATAGATGATAAGGGAGATATCATATTGAAATACAGAAAAATAAACCTGCTCGAAGTAGAGCATCCTTATTACGAAACAGGAGCAACACTCAATGTGATAGATACTCCTTTTGGGAAAATAGGGCTTAATATATGTGCGGACAATTATATAGAAGGTCTTTGTATTGGCCATACATTAGCCCGTATGGGCGCACAAATCATACTTTCACCCTCTTCTTGGACAGTTGACTATTCTATAACAGAAGAAGACGACCCTTATAAGGATAAATGGCTCAAACCTCTGGGCATCTTAGCATCTCTTTATAATATTGTTCTTGTTACCACAACAAGTGTGGGGTATATTGTAGGTGGCCCTTATGAAGGAAAAAAACAAGTGGGTTGCTCATTGGCCGTAGGAGAAAAGGGCATACTGGCACAGGGTCAGTTTAATGAGTTTGCAGGCGAACTTGTCATAGCCGAATTTGATGTGCCTCAGAATAAACTTAAGGGTACCCAGTTTGGCGATGCCCTCAGAAAAAAGGGCTGTACATTTGAGTACGGTTTGTGAAATAATTATTTATGCAGAAAGTTATTGTAAACGGCATCCCTACCAACCTTAAAATGCAGACTTGCACCAGGTGCGTGCAAGATACAACGGTACCAGCAATAAGCTTTGATGCACAAGGGGTGTGTAACTTCTGTCATTTTCACGATTTTCTGTGCCAGATGTTTCCTGATGACGAAAGGGGTGAGAAAATGCTTGCAAAGACTTTTTCTAAAGTAAAAGCCCGCGGCAAAAACAACAAATACGACTGTGTGTTGGGTGTAAGCGGCGGCAGAGACAGCACTTACCTCCTCTATCTCGCGGTAAAGAAATGGGGCTTGCGACCCCTTGCCGTACACTTTAACGATGGCTTCGACAACCCCGTAGCCGGCGAGAATATGGTTAATGCCTGTAAAAAACTCGGTGTGGACCTGCGTACCATTACCTCCGACTGGCGCGAAGCAAAAGACCTGAAGATTGATTTTCTGAAAGCTTCCGTACCTGATATTAATCTGGGAACTGATATTGGTATTGCTTCTTCGCTTTATGGGGTGGCGGCCAAAGAAAATATCAAATACATACTTATTGGCCAGTCGTTCCGAACCGAAGGCGTAAAACCCTTATCATGGTCCTATTTCGATGGCGATTACCTGAGAAATGTACACGAATTATTCGGTTCTGTAAAACTGAGAAAATGGACTGCCAATGCCCCAGGTTTTAATCTCGGAATTAAAGAGTTGTTCTATTATACGGTTATTAAGAGCATTAAAACAATAACCCCCATGTATTATTACCCGTATATTCGTAAGGAAGCAGAAAAAATTATAATAGATGAACTGGGCTGGGTGTATCCGGGGGCTCATTATTACGACGATTTATACCACAGTCTTATTAAATATATACACAGGGTAAAGTTTAATATTGATCTTAATATGAACAGCGATGCGGCTTTAGTCCGCTCCGGACAGATGGACAGGGATACCGCACTCAACAGGGCTCATAGCATATATGCCATCGAAGACCCCAAAGTGATTGATTTGTGCATTAAGCGACTCAATTTATCCCAAGAAGAATTTAGTAAGTTTATGCAATTACCCCCCAAAACCTTCCGTCATTATAAAACAAGTTACAACACCATCTGCCTGTTTAGATATCCCATAAAGGTATTATCTCATTTAAATATTTTACCTAAGGTAAGCTATTATAAATATTTTATGTGTGGTGAATAAAATAATAGCTTAAAATAAAAATAAAAGAATATTGAAATAATAAACAGATATTAAATGGGTTAACCTCTTAATTTTTCACGCATCTTACAGCAAAGCCCCTTTCTTTTCCAAAGCTTTCGCGGTGAATTTGAGGATTGCCACTGGTTACACCTCTGTACCATGCGGTGCTGTCGTCTCTTAAACTGGATGACCAGAACGAAGCATAATAATTTTCGTGGCTGAACGAGCCGTTGAGGAAACGATAACCAGCGTATAAGGCGTCAAAATTGGTCTCATTATTTTTTAATAGTTTTTGTCCCTGAAAAAAGCCCCTGTAACCAGTCGAG
>CAZVOS010000445.1:0-3649 GCA_964628845.1 uncultured Bacteroidales bacterium
CTGTAAGAATTTATGTTAAAGGTATTGTCTTGTCTTCGTACAACGGCATGCTCCAACTCGATTCTGTGGATGTGGATAAAAACATTATTAAACAAAAAACGGATGTGGTTGTAGCACCAACAGTAGTTACCATTACAGACATTAACACCACGCTACAGTCAAAACTTATTAAGCTTGAAGGTGTACAGTTTGCCGATTTGGAACTGGGTAAAACCTATGCCGACAAGCCCAATCTGAGCACACAAAACCGCACACTCGAAGATTGCTTTGGCAACCAGATAATTGTACGTACAAGCGGTTATGCCAGTTTTGCAGGCGACACTGTGGCAGAAGGCAACGGTTCACTTGTGGCTGTTGTGGGCGAATACAATGGCACCATGCAGCTTTATATACGCTCCAAGGAAGAAATCCTCCTGAATGGTGTAAGATGTGGCGGAGGCAATTTCACATCCATACTCGAAGAAGATTTTACTACCGTAGCTCTTGATGCTGATATCAATATAAACGGCTGGCAAACACAAGCAACAGCAGGCACAAAAAAATGGAAAGGGAAAGAATATACAGGCAATCAGTATGCAGAAATGTCTGCCTATCAATCAGCTGAGGCCTCTAACGTAGCATGGCTTATTTCTCCTGCCATTAACCTTACCGGCTATTCATTTATCAAATTAAATTTCGACACACAGTTCTCTTACTGGACTCACGATGCCATTACTGTGTATATCTCAACAGATTTTGATGGAACCGACATCACACAAGCCACATGGAATGAGGTAACAGATGCTTATATAGCCACAGATGCGGATGGCTATAACAACTGGATTCCCTCGGGCAATGCCATTTTATCTGCATATGCAGGAAGTACTGTTCATATTGCCTTTAAATACGAAGGCAGTGGTAACAGCGGTCAAACAACCACTTACAGGGTGGACAACTTCAAGGTGCTGGGAAGTAATTAGTACTTGCAAAAACTTATTATATTGAATTCGTAATCATAATCTGCATTTTTATTCAGTATAAAGTTTTTAGTAAGTCCTTATTAAATTTCATTAATAATATCCTTAACAGTTTTTGTCAGTTCTTGTATAGCTTCTTCAATATGCCAGTCGGTTTTATTGTAATATCCAGTTTTGTTCGATATGCTTCTGATTTGCAAACAGGGCACTTTAAACGCATTGCATACATACACAAAAGCAGCACCTTCCATGCTTTCTATATCAGGATTATAAAGAGCTGTAAGCATTTCCTTTCTCTCAGGAGTGCCTGTAACGGTATTAACTGTGATGGCTCTCACTTTTTTGAGCTTATTAAGTGAGGGTGTAATTATGGGAATTAAAATCAGATTCTTCTGTGTAATTAAAATATTGGCCTCTTTGGTATTTCTGAAGGGTTTCAGCCCTTCTGCAGTGTCAACCGCCATTTCGGCAAATATCTCTTGTACGACTTCAACAACTTCTGCTATTTTCAGATGCTCATTAAAAGAGCCACAAATGCCCATATTAATTACATAATCATATGTGATTTCTGAAAGAACTCGGGTTAAAGAATAGGACGTGGCCACCATTCCTACAGAAGTTATGAGCACATCAATTCTCTTGTTGTCTAAAAAAAAACGTTTGATATTCAGTAGTTTTACAAGCTCTATCTGTCTGTTTTTTAAAAATCCTTCAACTTCTAATTCAGTAGCTGAAACAATAAGAATGTTTGTCATTTTTTAAACGTATCTGTTTGTCATTAAGCAAGTTAAATATATGCTCATTTTAAATTTAACCTTTATTTAATATAATAATTGCTAATTTTGGATAAATTTGCTTCAAAATAAGTTCTTTATGAAAAAACAAATGTACAAATTAATCCTATTAATAAATATCTTTTTATTAAGTTCTGGTCTGATGTTGCAAGCCCAATGTCCTGGTTGCATTACGGATATGAATTTTATTATCAGCCCTGCCGCCCCGGGTATTACACCCGACACTCTTCCTGATGGTGAAGCAGGACTTTACTATGATGCGGATGTCAACTTTTATCTCCCTGCAGAATTTACACATTCTTCGGGCACTGATGTAACGCTCACCAAGCTGGAAGTATTAAGTGTTTCGGGTTTGCCATTTGGTTTAAGTTTTCAGTCCAGTTCTGTTAACAACACATTTTTCCCCTCACAAAACCCACCCGCCACTGAGCATGGCTGTGCCAAGATATGCGGCACTCCTGTTTTTTCAGGGCAATACAATATGGTTGTTTTTGTAAGGGCTTATGTCAATACTATCATAGGCAACCAAACCTCTGATGATTCATTTACAATACCCATTAAGATACTGCCAGGCAGTTCGGGTAATGCCAGTTTCAGTATTATAAACAGTACAGGATGTGGAAGTGTAACAGCTTCGTTCCAGACCAACCTGCCCAGTAACGGGACGACAGGATACAGCTACGACTGGAATTTTGGCAATGGGTTTAGCAGCACCTCCGAAACACCACCAGATATGACCTATTCAAATCCAGGGCAATATTCAGTAATCTGCAACACGACTATAGATACCTTAAGTTTTAATTATTTAAATACTGTGAGCGTGCTTGGAACCAGTTGTAGCGATTTTTTAGGCACCCCCGACCTGTATATAATCGTTAAAAACCAATCTGGCACTACATTGCATCAAACGAGTTGTGTTTTAGATACCGACCCCCCCGTAAGTTTTACCCTTCCAGGTATCCAGCTCTATCACAACCAGAATTACAGTATTGAAGTATGGGACGAAGATGGTGGACTGGCCGGCGAAGATGACCACTGTAAAACATTTACTATTCCAGGAACAAGCAACAGCAATACACTCTGGTCTGGCTCCGATGGTATTAGCTTTGTTACCACCCGCCCTGTTCTTACATTTAATGACACAGCTACAATAACCGTTTATCCTCAACCAGCAAACCCTGTTATTACAGCTACTCCAACTAATGAGGCCTGTGTAAACGACTCTATTTTATTAAGTGCAAGCAATGCTACTAATTATCAATGGTTCAATGATACTTCTCTCATATTGGGAGCAATTCAACAAAATATGTATGTCCTGAGCAGCGGAAAATATTTTGTGAGGATTACAGATAATAATGGATGTGAAGCACAATCGGACACTTCTCATATTGAATTTCACAACAATCCACCCAAACCTACATTCTGGAAACAAGGTGATACATTACATACACTCCTTAGCGGATTTAACCTGCAATGGTACCTTAATGGAGACCCTATAAACGGTGCAAATTCACAGATTTGCTTTATTGCTGTTACCGGTTATTATTCATTGTCAGCAACATCTGCATATGGCTGCCACTCTGTTTCTGATGCCGTTTATTATCAAGCGTCAGCAAGCGGATTTGAAGCAGAAAATAACAGCATAATTCAAGACTTTGTATTGTATCCCAACCCCAGTAATGGCACATTTACAGTAAAATTCGGCATATCAAATGCTGTTGATATTAAAATACGGCTTTATAACATGCTCGGACAAGAATTATATAAGGAAAACTTGCTCTCTTTCAGTGGTTTATACGAAAAGCTCATGGATTTAAAATTAAACCCTTCGGTGTATGTATTCGAAATAAAAGCATCCGACAATGTACTGCTTAGAGAGAAAATCATTATTAAATAAAT
>CAZVOS010000446.1:0-3615 GCA_964628845.1 uncultured Bacteroidales bacterium
TGTAAGTTATCAACTGTATCAGGATAATGTGTCTTTGGGTTCAACAGTAATAGGAAATGGTAATCCATTGGTATGGGATGAGCTTCTATCGGGGCAGTATCATATCTGGGCATATTACAACAGCTCACCTGCCTGCTCTACGTTTATGAACAATATTGTTAGTATTTATGAGTCAGTACCTCCATTTGTGGGGCTAGGCAACGACACCACCTTGTGCCAGAATCAGCAGATTGAACTGGCGGCCCATGTGGGTTATACGTATTACTGGATTCAACTGCCCGATGATACTGTTTCGACCGACTATCATGTATTTGTGGACACTGCTATGAATGGTGGCGTGAATACTCAAACGTATGTGATTGTGCTTATTGATAACCATAACTGCGTTACTTCAGATACTGTTGAAGTAACTTTCGATGATTGTGTATATGTTTTAAATGATACTAAATATACCATTTTAATTTATCCAAACCCTGCTTCTGATTATCTCATTCTGGAATTTTATGAAATGGAAAATGGGTTCTATAATATTCAATTTGTGAATATTATAGGACAAAGTGTTTATGAGGAAGAATTTTATATCAATACACAAACAACAAGGAAAAGAGTAAATACAGAGAAGTTTATAAACGGCTTGTATCAGTTTAAATTATTTAAGAATAATCAGTTGATATTATCTAAGAAAATAATTATTAACTAGTATTTGTTTGAATTTTGATAATTGGTGCTTGGGGTTAAAATTTTTATTTCACTTTTCTTATTCCCCTGAATATATCAATTAATGATTTGTTTTTGCTGTTTTTAATTTTGTCTGTTATACTCTGGCTGACTACTTTAACATCTTCGATTGTATAAAAGGCGTTTGGATTATAACGGTGAACAATTTCAATAAAATGATTCAGTTCTTTTCTTTTTACAACAGAAAATAATATTTTTACTTCACCCAGCATGCCTTCACCATTTACGGCAGTAACGCCAAAATTATTGGTTCTCAGATAATTAAGGAGTTCAGTGGTGTCTTTCCTGGGGACTACTCTTACAATAACATTACCAATTGACAAACGTCCTTCGATGTAAATACCGATATAATTGCCCATAGCATAACCACCAGCATAAGCTATATAATTAATTGGATTATCGAGATGTTTAAAAATCTGACTGACCGCCAGAAGCCATATTAAAGATTCCATGAAACCAAGAAACGTAGCAAGATTTTTAATACCCTTTGACACATACATCAGACGTAATGTTCCTATGGTTTGGTCGCTTATACGTGCTAAGAATATAAGGACAGGTATAATAAGCCATCTGAAAATATCAGAATCTATATCAATAAAAAGTAATGTTTCCATATATGCATTTTTTTTGCAAAATTATTTAAATAAGTTTGTATTTTCTTACAAATATGTGATGTGTTTTTTAAAAAAGCAATTATTAAAGTTTGAGAAGTTTGAAATTTTCTATAATTCCATTAAAATTAATATTTAATAAATAAAAACCAGAAGAGTAATTAGATAAAATATTTTCTAATTTAAAAAATAATTTACCGGTATGTTCTATAATTAAATCATCTCTAAATAATTCTTTTCCATATATATCAAAAATCATGATATTAAGTGTGCCCTTGTGTTTGTTGGTAAGTTCAATAAAAAGATTGTTTGTAAAAGGATTGGGATACACTGAAATAACAGGAATGGCGGATGGGTTAAGAATGCTGCTGTTATATAATACATGTATTGTTTTAGAAAAAGAGTCAGAACAGGATGTATGTGTTGTGAACAATGTTACAGTATATGTACCTTCATCAATGTAAAGATGCCATGGATTATAATCTGTAGAATTGTTTCCGTCTCCAAAATCCCAAAGATATGTTAGTGCATTTACAGAAGTATTATTAAAAGTAATAAATGCATCAGGCATAAATACAGTATCGGGGCTGGTAAATCCTGCAATAGTATTTTGCGACACATATATCAGGGCATTAATATTCATAGTATCGGAAGTTGAATTGCCATAAGCAATAAGTTGAACATGATATATGCCTGGTGTATTATAAACAATAACAGGATTTTCATCAGAAGAATAGGAGGGGTTTCCACCCTGAAAAGACCACAAATAAGAATTGGCGTTTATACTCTGGTTAATAAATGTTACACTATCGCCAGAACACACAGTGTCCGTATCCCATGTAAATAAAGCCATCACAGCAGATGTAATCAGCACTTTTTGTCCATCGCTTGATGTTATGTTACTAAAGAACCCAGCTCCGTTTTCAGCTTTTACTGATATATAATAAATTGTATTGTGCATCAGATTTAAACCAGTATGAGTAACCGACACATTGGTACCATTATTAGTCCATGATAAAATATTTGTATCTCCTGGAACTGTTCCTACAGCATACCAGTAAGCAACTATGCCTGTATTACTGTCCGATGATGCTGCCCAGTTTGCCGACAAGGTATTGTTCGAATACGTTGTATCTATATCAGAGCCGGTGCCATCTTCTACAATATTAATAGCTGTAGGCGGTGTGTAATCAATAAAAAAGTAGGAGTAACTGATTAAAGAAAGATTATTGGATAAATCAGTAACAATTGATTTTATCTCACCAGCAGGTGTTTGCATATCAGGGCTCTCATAACGTACATCTTTTGTGTTTGAATTACCTACTGTAATAATGGGTGTTGTTGTTCGGGTGCGATACACATTAAAGGAATCGACAAACAACTGACAATTGCCTGTACGGAATGAGATATAATTACCATTTGTTGAATAAGGATTACTGTCGGTATGAGAGCCAATAAATATATTATCTCTGTAAAGCTGTATTTCGCCTGTTATTCTGTCGTAAACAATTTTAATGTCGTACCATTGATTGGTATTAGTTATAATATTTGGGAAAGTTTTAATCATAGAAAACACATCGTTTGTAACTTTATAAAGCTCTGCAACATTTGTAGATTGCCTGAACCAGATAAAGTAAGAATTGTTACGGTTGTTGTAGTGGGCACTGTCGCAAAAGAAATGAAAGCCAAAACGTTTGTTGTTGTCTGTTCCTTCAATTTTGGCATTAAAATGATACATATAACTGTTGGATAAGGTTTGGTTTATGGGAGCATAAATATTTGTATTTGAATTAGTTTCATCTGTTTGATGAAGCAAATTATTGTTTACATTCCAGTTGCCTCCATTTACAGCAATTGTCCATAGTTGATTGTTCATGCTTGTAAAATCATCATACATAAAACCCCTGTTTTGATTTGTTTTCCATAAACTACCATCATAATCAGATACCTGATAAAAACGTTTATTAATGCCGCTTCCGTTAAGATTATCTGTATCTACTAACTGGGCAACAAAATCGTCATTAACCCATGTGTTTGGGATAATAATTGATGTTGTGGGAGGAATGGTATCCTCGGTACATATCCAGTAAGCTTTCCACCCAGAAGCTGTTGTCCCTGAACCTGACTTGAAAGATAATGTAAGGGCGTTGCTTGCTCCAGAGATGTTTCCTGGAGAATTAGTGCCTGTAAAACTCCCTATTAGAGGGGCATTTGTTGAATTGCCATTATATATCTTAAGAGTATCGCTGCCAGCAGTAACACTGAA
>CAZVOS010000447.1:0-3613 GCA_964628845.1 uncultured Bacteroidales bacterium
TAAATCATAAATCATAATTTCAAAACTCTGAACTCCGAACACCCCCCTGTTCACTGATTCTCATACTGCTGCAATTCATCAAAAACATATTCAATACTCACGCCTGCCGTTTTGAACATCTCTTCTGATTCTTTGCCTGCATGGTATTTACGTTCGCACACAATGCGTTTAATACCACAATTAATGATAAGCATGGCACATACCCTGCAAGGTGTCATAGTGCAATATAGAGTAGCTCCTTCAAGAGCGATACCTCTTTTGGCTGCTTGGCAAATGGCATTTTGTTCGGCATGAACCGTACGTACACAATGATTTGTGATAGAGCCATCTTCATGGATTGTTTTTTTCATCTGATGCCCTACATCATCGCAATGAGGTAAGCCAATAGGTGAACCCACATAACCCGACACTAATATTTGTTTATCCCTCACTATAACACAACCGCTTCTGCCCCTGTTGCATGTGGCTCTTTTTGATACAGTATTGGCAATTTCCATAAAATAAGCATCCCACGATGGTCTTACATATTTTTCTTTTGAGTTCATTTTATTGTTTTTTTTGGAGTGTTTCTTCGAGTAAAAGTGTAAATAATTTAGTTCCAGAAATACCTGCTGCTGCTGCTTGTTGAGGCACAATACTTTCGTCGGTTAGCCCTGGAATAGAATTAACTTCAAGAAAATATATCTTTTCTTCGGGAGTTAGAATATAATCGAACCTTACAATTCCTTTACAATTTAGAAAAACATAGAGTTCTTTAGATATTTTCTGACATTCTTCGTATAAAAACATTGGAATATTGGCAGGAGTAATTTCATCCGCTTTTTTCTTATCGTATTTGGCTTTGAAATCGAAATATTCATTTTTGCTAATGACTTCGGTAATAGGTAAGGCCATAATTTGTCCTTTAGTTCTGATAACGCCACAAGTTATTTCTCTTCCTTTTATAAATTTCTCAATCAGGGCGGCTTCGTCAACTTTGAAGGCAATATTTAAAGCTGGTTTTAAATGACTTGCTTGTTTCACCTTTGTAACACCTATACTAGAACCCGACTCATTGGCTTTTACAAAACAAGGTAAAGATATTTTTTTAAGAATATCATCTTCATTATAGGTATCGTATTTTCGTATTAATATTGAGTCTGAAACATGTACCTTGCCATAAATTTTCACCAACTGATTACAGAAAAATTTATTAAAAGTAAGAGCTGATGTAGTTCTGTCGCAGGAGGTGTAAGGAATTTTCAACATATCAAAATAACCCTGCAATTTGCCATCTTCACCAGGTGTGCCATGTATGGCAATAAATACGGCATCAAAATTTATTTTTCCCCCATTTAAAGAAATGCTGAAATCATTTTTATCTACATTAACTTCTTCATTAATTAATGAAGTATAAACCCATTTTTGCTTATCAATTATAATCAGAAATGTTTCATATTTTTTTTTATCAATGTATTTATCAATATTTCTGGCACTTTTTACTGATATGGTATTTTCACCAGAGTCGCCGCCTGTAACAATAGCAATTTTTTTTCTCATAGGTTTAAACAAAATAACTTTAATGGGGTTACTACTTCTATCGACAAAATTAATGATTATTTAAAATAATGATTAATTTTACATCGTAATTTGTATATATTATTTATATTGTTTATGGACTTTTTAAGATTTCTTTTCAGCAAGGTTTTTCTAAAACATTTATCCATACTTATTGGTATAGTTATAATTCTACTTATTCTGATAAATTTCTGGTTAAAATCTTATACCAATCATGGTGAATACATCACTGTACCAGATTTTACTGGCTTGATGTACGATGAATTGGAAGAATATGCTAAGCAACGCGATTTGAATGCAGTTATAATAGATTCTGTATATGACAATTCAAAGTTAAAAGGTTCCGTTGTCAGTCAAGACCCTTTGCCCAATTCACTGGTTAAAGAGGGGCGAAAAATATACCTGACTATAGTATCCCTTTCTGCTGAGATGGTATGCATGCCCGACCTGCACGATTTAACACTGCGACAAGCCATAGCTACCCTCGAAACTTATGGTTTAAGGCCAGGCACTCTTAAATATGTTCCCCATATAGCTATTAATGCCGTTTTAAAACAAGAATACAAAGGAAGAGAAATTTCAACGGGTACATTGATTGAGAAAGGAAGTAAAGTTAATCTCACTCTAGGACAAGGTTTACGAGACGAAAAAACACTGGTTCCTCTTTTATTGGGAAAAAGCAGAGAAGAAGCTTTAAGTATTTTACATGCCGCATCTTTAAATATTGGGGCAGAATTCTTCGAAGAGGGCTCATCAGAAGATAAGGCATTTGTTTCCCGACAACGACCCGTTTCTTCTCCAAATGCCTTTGTAAATTTAGGTATAAGTATCGATTTATGGTATAAACCACAAGTAGATTTTGACATTCAAATCATGCAACAACTGCTGCTTCAGGAAGAAAAAGAATTAAACCCTTAAGTTTTTACTTATTATTTTTGATTTTAAAAAATACAGGATATCTATCTCGTAAAGTATTCAGTGTTCTATATAAATCTTTCATTTTTAATTGAAGAACTATATAATCTAAACAAAAGTTAAAAATATCATCATTAGGGACAGAAGCATTTTCTACTTTTTCGAGAAACTTTAAAATGGCATTAGTTAATATATCTTCATTGTTAAAATACAAATTTCCGCTTTTATCGCGTCTGTTAATGCACACATTGATATACATATCAATTTTTTCGGGAAGAATATTGGTATGCAGAAAGAAACTATCAGCAGGATTAAAATAATCGAAATAATGTAGTTCTATAATACTGTCGCGAAAGGGTGTTTCTTCTATCCATCCTGTTAAAACAGGATAATAAAAAGCCAAGGCAATTTTTGTTACCAGACTTTCTGGTTTTTCTAACATCAATTGCTTAACAAAACTATCCATCTCGACATAACGCTTCAGATATTCCTGTTCAATCTGTTTATGAAACGAATCATATATCGGGTAATTTATCAGATACGGAAGTAAGTAATTTTCAGCAACATTAATCTTACTTAGCATCTTCTGAAACTCAATAAATTTTTCGTTATTATATTTCTTATTGGAATCTATATTAATTACAACCAGACTGTCGGTAGCGATATTGCTATAAATACTATTTTCGTAATACGTATAAATTTCACCACCCCATTCTTCATTTTTTTGTTGGGTATCATAAATCAGAAAAAAATATTGCCCATTATCAATTATTACTTTAAAAATAGCATCGCGGCTAAAAACATCTTCATAATTTTTTACTAAAGACAAATTATTAAAAATAAATTTTCCTCTTGAATCAGTTCTTGTTGAATCAACAAATATCAAGCTATCTCCATAACATTTAAATAAATATATCATAGATTTCTCATAATTACCAATACTGCCCGATAAGTCCTGGGGCTTCTCTTGAGAATACGTATCTTTTAGTCCTGCTTCTAAGACAATAAGAAGCAAAAAAAATATTTTTAAATATTTCATAATCCTTTTATTAATTTATTATTCTTTTCATTTTCATTTGTTTTAAAATAAAACCTTAAATCCGCAAGGATTTAAGGTAAAAGTTGTCAAAACATTGTGTAG
>CAZVOS010000448.1:0-3612 GCA_964628845.1 uncultured Bacteroidales bacterium
TCAAAGTATTTATCTTCAATAATCATACGAAAAAAGCCATTATTTTGAGAAACAGTACCAATATTTTTACCGATAATGCCAATATTTACGTACTGTACGGGAGTATTGTTCTTTTTGTCCTTTACATATCCTTCGATAAAATTTTGAGAAGAAACTGAAACGACAGAACATAAAAGAATGAATATAATAAGATAGATTTTCAATCTTGAAATAATAAGAAATATGTTTTTAATTTTTAAGGCATCGTACAGATAAGGCATTCATTTCTTTTTTGAAATAGAAAAAGGCATTATTATTTTCACTATATAGATTGAGGTACCATATATGGTCGAGGTAATCTTTGCTGGAAGTCCAGTAATAGCCATTAACATTTATGTCGTAATAGGTATTTGACTCTGTAAAACAACCACCTAACACAGCATCGAAGCCAGAAGTTCCGTTTAAGAGCAATTGTTCATAGGCATTATGAATCCCATTTTCAATTTCATCAATAAGGATTTGAAATTCTTCTTTTGAAGGCACATGCCATCCTCTTGGGCATACTTTTTTGGCTGTTTCCCATGTGTATAATCTGCCATATTTCACACAATTGATACTGTCGTTATTATAGCACCAGCTTCCTTCGGAGGTATAATAATTTAAATTTTCAGCCATCCACCACTGGTTACCAATTTTAATTGTTTTATATTTTCTCCCGTCATCAGTATCGTGCAATATGCCTGTATTCTGAGCTTTAATTAAAGTAACAAACAGGAAAGATAATATAAATGAACAGACAAATAGTCGCATGATATATTTTTTAGATATTAAAAGTTTATATACAAAAATATGGATTATATATCAAAGTATAAAATAAATGTCTGAAATAAATAAAATTTCACGGGTATTAATGGCCGCAAATTTTCATTGTATCCATAGCAATAACGAGTTCTTCATTAGTAGAGATTGTCATGACTATAGTTTTTGAATTTTCTTTTGTCAGAATTGTATCTTTGCCTCTGAGTCCGTTATTTTTTTCGAAGTCGAATTGCACTCCAAGGAATTCCATATTTTTGCAAACACCTTCTCTGAGCATATAATCATTCTCACCTATTCCACCTGTAAAAATTATGATATCGACGCCACCCATTGCTGCTGCATAAGCACCAACATATTTTTTAACTCTGTAAATATACATTTCCATAGCGAGTTTTGCTCTTTTATTACCTTCTTCAGCAGCTTTCCAAATATCTCTCATATCGGAAGAAACTCCAGAGATACCCAGCATACCGCTAACCTTATTAATATATCCATTTGTTTTGGCAATATCCATATTTTCTTTTTCCATCATAAAGAGCAAAGCACCAAGGTCGAGGTCGCCGCAACGGGTACCCATAATAAGACCTTCTACGGGCGTTAAACCCATTGATGTATCTACTGAGATTCCATTTTTTATGGCAGCTATAGATGCTCCATTACCGAGGTGGCAAGTAATAATTTTCTGAGTTTTGATATCCCTGTCAAGAAATTCACAAGCTTTTGCAGATACATAACGGTGGCTGGTACCGTGGAAGCCATACCTTCTTATTTTATGTTTATCGTACATCTCATAAGGCAGTGCATACATATATGCATAATCGGGCATTGTAGAATGGTATGCTGTATCAAAAATGCCACATTGAGGTACGTGAGGTAATAATTTTTGCATGGCATAAATCCCTTTTAAGTTGGCTGGATTATGCAGAGGAGCGAGGTCAATACATTCTTCCATCTTATCAATGATTTCCTGAGTAATAAGAACACTACCACTGAATTTTTCGCCTCCATGAACAACCCTGTGTCCCACAGCTTTGATTTCATTTTCGCTTTTAATAACACCATACTGGGGGTGCATCAATGTTTTTAATATAAGATTAACACCAATTTCATGATTAGGTACATCCTGAATTAACTTATAATCATCTTTACCTTTGGCCTGGTGTTTTAATTCACTGTTATTGATGCCTACTCTTTCGAGTAGTCCTTTAGCCAGTAAATCTGCATTGTTAAACATGTCGAGCAACTGATACTTTATTGAAGAACTTCCACAATTTAATACTAATACTTTCATTTTTTTCTTTTTAAATTTTAATACTATTTATATTTTAGGTTTATATAGCTGCTGCCTGATTAACAGTGATTGCTACGAGGTTTACAATATCATCCACAGAGCAACCTCTTGAGAGGTCGTTGATGGGTGCGCCCAATCCCTGTAAAACGGGGCCAATAGCTTCTGCATCGCCGAGTCGTTCCACGAGTTTATAGCCAATGTTTCCCGACTGTAAATCGGGGAACACGAGAACATTTGCAATTCCTGCTACAGGAGATCCTGGTGATTTCTTTTGACCGATAGATTTAATAAGGGCAGCATCTGCCTGCATCTCGCCATCGAAGTTCATATCAGGTCTCATTTCTTTAGCCAGTTGAGTAGCTTTAATTACTTTGTCTGGCAATTCGTGTTTTGCGGAACCCTTTGTAGAAAAAGACAAGAGGGCAATTCTAGGATTTTCTATTCCAGCTATGGAACGGGCTGTTTCGCCGCTGCATATGGCAATTTGTGCAAGCTCTTCAGCACTTGGATTAGGAGTAATAGCGACGTCAGCAAAAATAAATATACCGTTTTCGCCCAGTTCTTCTTTTTTGGTAACCATCAACATGGCACCGGAAACTACAGAAATACCTGGAGCTGTTTTTACAATTTGCAACGCAGGCCTTACTGTATCAGCCGTTGTATGTTCTGCACCACTTACTTCACCATCAGCATCACCCATATATATCATCATAGGACCGTAGTAAATATCCTGTTCTATGTAACTTACAGCTTCATTATAAGTTATGCCTTTGCTTTTTCGCAGTTCCATAAATTTCTGCACATATTGTTCTTTCTTTGGAGAGTTCTTGGGGTCAATGATGTCAGCTTTCGACAGGTCTAAACCAAATTTTTGTTCTAGCGATTTAATTTCTTCCACATTGCCTAGTAAAATCAATTCAGCAAAACCTTCCTTAAGAATAATATCAGCGGCTTTAATGGTCCTTTCTGATGTGCCTTCGGGCAATACAATTCTTTTTTTATGCTTCAGGGCATTTTCTTTTATTTTTTGTAAAATTTTCATATGTAGATTGAATTTAATTTTTTTAAAAAATATGTTCCTTTATCTATGCACAAACCTACATAAATTTTAATTATATGCAACAAAAATTTCATTATTTTTCACTGTATATTTACATATCTTTGTTTAACAGTTCAATTTCGATTTATTTTGAAAAACAGTTCTGAAATAAATGTATTGCTTGCTCCCTTAAACTGGGGTATTGGTCATGCCAGCCGCTGTGTGCCAATTATTGAATATTTATTAAAAAAAAACTTTAATGTTTTTATTGCTTCTGATGGACGCTCCGCTGATTTTCTGAAACAGGAATTTCCCAATTTAAAACATCTTGAATTAAACAGCTACCATATAAAATACTCTAAAAATGGCAAGAATCTTATTTTCAAAATAATAAGTCAGATTCCAAAAATTTTATGTGCTATTTATAAAGAGCATCAGAAGGTAAAAAAGAAGGACAATATCCTTTTTTTACATCATCATATGT
>CAZVOS010000449.1:0-3606 GCA_964628845.1 uncultured Bacteroidales bacterium
GATTTTATTTTATAAAAATTCTTCTGTCATACTTATTTTTTCTTAAAGATTCATCCATAAGAAGAAAGTTCAGCAAAACAAAACTAAGTTTAGTCTATTTCTCATATTTAACTCGCTTTTACTCACATTGTCTTAGAACCGATACCATATTAATAATTAATAAATTACGAGAAATAAAAATTGTTCTCTTTCTCATTAAAAAAGTAGCTCTTTATAGTTATTTCAGGAGGTTTATTTATATAACAAAACTACCAGAAAATTTAAGAAGAAATGAAAACTATATCTTTAAAAACAAAGAATTCTTCTATTGCAAACCATGTAAAATCATTCCAATTAAAAATTCTTATTTATATATTACAAGCTATCTGGGTTTGATTTTTAAGAATTTTTGCATCAATAAAAAATCTTATCATCGAAGCTTAGATAAACGCAACAGCATTTCAAAATCATATTATCACCATATTTTTGAAGCTTACACTGAAAAAACATTTTCAAAAGAAGATAGTATCTTAAAGCTAAATCCTGAAAAAAAATATATACTTATACACCATTGGTTCAATTATTATCACTGGTTTACCGAAACATTATACCGGCTTTTTTCAGCTAAAGATGAGATTCAAAATTATGTGCTGTTATTACCTGATGGTTTAAAGAAGTTTTCTTTTGTAATGGAGAGTCTGAGCACACTTCCTGAATTAAACATTGAATATGTCCCCGACAACAGTCTTATTCAGTTTGAAAAACTTTATTTGGTTACACATAAAACTTATTGTAATAATTACGAGCCCCATATTCTATGTAATATTAGAAAACATTTTACTGATTATATCAATAGAAACAACATAGTATCTCCTATTAACAACGAAAGGGTTTATGCCATCCGTTCTCAAAATAGCGGCAGGAGTATAGCCAATGAAGAGCAATTTTACAAAATTTTAAAGAAATATGATTTTGAACTGGTTGACTTTGAAAAATACAATTTTAATGAGCAAGTGGCTATAGCACAACAGACCAGATATTTTGTCGGTGCTCATGGAGCGGCATTGACTAACATACTCTGGCTCCCTGAGAATGCCCATGTATTTGAACTGCATAAAAAAGAGGTTGATAGGCACGACCATATCAGTATTGTGTATTGGAGGTTAGCTGCCGCTATGGGTCATAAGTATTATTATCAGATTAATGATTACATAAAAAAAGAGCATGTGAAAAATAATAAATCTGCAAGCTATTTTCAATTTGATTATTTTAATGCCCACTATAGGTTAAATATTGATTTAGATATTTTTGAGAGTAATATTAAAAAGTTTTTAGATAAATACTAATTTGAACACTTACAACTAGGAAAAGTATTATTTATGGTTAAACCCTTAGTTACAGTTTTGATGCCCGTTTACAACGCCTCCTCCTATCTCGCTGAGGCCATTGAAAGCATTTTGGAACAAACATATAGGGATTTTGAATTTCTTATTATTAATGACGGGTCAACGGATAACAGTCTTGAGATTATTAATTCTTATAAGGATGAACGGATTAGATTAATAAACAATGAACAAAACATCAAGCTCATTGCAACATTAAACAATGGTATTGAGTTGGCTAAGGGCAAGTATATTGCCCGCATGGATGCTGATGACATCTCATTACCAGAAAGGTTAGAGAAGCAGATTCAATTTATGGAGGGACATCCTGAGGTAGGACTATGCGGCAGCTACGTCAGGACAATAGGTCTTGAAAATAATTATGATGTACATTTTGCAAGCAGTCATGATGAAATAAAATTTAATCTTTTTTTCGACACCCACTTCCCCCACCCTGCTGCCATGCTCCGCAAATCAATATTAATAGAGAACGAACTCCGATTCGAAAAGGAATTTATTCATGCAGAAGATTACGAACTCTGGAACCGCATGGCTCAGGTGACTCAGCTTGCAATAATTCCGGAAATACTGGTGCATAAAAGAGTTCACCCCGAACAAATCTCCGTTAAATATACACCCATACAATTAGAAATATCATCAAAAATCAGAAAGCTACTCATTAAAAATTTAGGCATAGAGCCAACTGATAAAGAGATTTTATTGTACGACAATTTCCTCGTAAATGATATTCCAAAAAAAAATAATGAACTATCAGTATTATTAAACTTTCTTGACAAATTAATTAGGGGAAATAATAAAGAAAAAATTTATAAAGAAGCGCTTTTCAATTCTTACTTTGCTCAAAAATACTGGGATATCTGTGCTAAATCAACTCATTGTGGTTTGTATATATATAAATTATACTTTTGTTCTGAAGCAAGCCAAATAAATAATTTGCCAATAATTTTAAAAATTAAGTTTTTTATTAAATCTCTTTTCAGGTATGAATATAAAAACAGATAAACCTCTCATTTCTGTAATAATGCCTGCCTATAATGCTGGAAAATACATCAGGCAAGCCATTGAAAGTATTTTGAATCAGACATACCCATATTTAGAATTACTCATTGCAGATGATGCTTCTAAAGACAACACAAAAAAAATTATTGAAAGCTATACTGACCCTCGCATTAAAAAATTTCATAATGAAAAAAATCTTGGTTATCTGAAAACCTGCAATAAACTTTTTGAAAAAGCTACAGGTGATTATATTGCTTTTCAGGATGCTGATGATTTTTCGGCACCCGACAGATTTGAAAAGCAATTAAAAGCTTTTGAAGAGGATAGCAGATTGGGTGCGATTGGTTGCAATAAAACTGCGGTAGATACCAAAAACAACCCCATGTTTTCTACAAATTTTTTTCTTAAACATGAAGATATCCTTAATCATATCCCTGAATATTTTTCAGTTATTCCCAATAGTTATCTTTTTAAGAAGGATGTATATGATACCATTGGTGGCTATAATGAATATTTTGACCGGATAGGTGCAGAAGATTATTACTGGACATATTTAATTATGGAAAAATTTGAATTAATTAACCTACAACAACCACTATATTTTTATAGGTATAATCCAAATTCAATTACAGGAGATTGGTCTGATAATTTGAAAAAATTTTTTAGTTTTAAAATTGTATGTTTTTTAATAAAGCAAAGACAAACAACTAGAACAGACGATATAGAAAGAAACGACAGAAAAGCACTAAATGCTTTTGTAGAAGAGAATGAAAAACCATATAAAGAAGACCCCTCTCTTTTTTTCAGGAAGTTAGCATCTAAATACTTTCATGAAGGAAGAAAAAAAAGAGCACTAAAGTTAATTGTGAAAGCAATTTTTACAAACCCTGCCAAAATAAATAATTATAAAGACCTGTTGTATTTTATTCGAAATTAAATGATAATAACTAAAATATATGGCGGTTTAGGCAATCAGTTGTTCCAGTATGCATTAGGAAGATATCTTTCTATTAAAAACAAAACAGAATTAAAACTGGATATTAATTTTCTTACTCACACCCCAGAGCATATAACATACAGAAAATTTGAACTTGACAATCTAAATATTAATGTCAGTATTGCAAATAGACACGAGATATTAAAAATAAAAAGAGAGCATTTAAAAGGGCTTGTCAAATCTGCATATTGGAGATTTCAATACAGCAAACCCTATTTTAAACAAAAC
>CAZVOS010000450.1:0-3604 GCA_964628845.1 uncultured Bacteroidales bacterium
TGTATTATAAGCCAGAATATGTTAAATTCCGTCCTGAAAATGCTTCATTATTTCAGGAAACAACAACAAAAAAAGGTTCTGAGTACAGAGGTATTAAAATTGAGGTAGAAATGAAAATTATAACCGACAAACCTCAAGAAATAATAGAAAATTATAATAGAAATATGAATCAATAAATTAATTTAATATTATGAAAACATTTTATCTAATAACAAAAAATAACAAATTTAAAAATATATTAATAGCTTTCTTGTGGCTTTTATTAATGCTTTCTTTATATTCTTGTGAAAAGAGAAATAGTTGTAAAAAATGTCACGTTATAACCTATGAAAACGGGAAGCAAATTGCCGAAGATGATTATAAACTATATTGTGACGACGAGTTGGAAAATGTTGAAGGCTTAACAAGCCAAGTGGGCAATATGTCAACAAAAATGGTATGTAGGTAAGTTATAATAGGAGTATTAAAACAAGGGGATTATTTTTGTCCTTCGTGCAGAAGGTTTACTTCGGTTGTTTACGAGGGTGCTTTTGCTAAATGTAATGGCTGCGGTTTTATAAATATTAAAATTAAGAAACCTATGGCTTTTTATAAGAGCATTACCCTTTGCCAATATTTGTTTCTTTTTATATTGCCGTTTATATTTTTTTTTATGTTGTTTTTCTGGCTTTTGCTTTTTAAACCCGAATAAATCATTAGGAGTTTTGTAAAAACGAACTAATGATTCCATGAGGGTAACCCCGATATGATTTATCCAATGGCTTTTTTGAAAGGCATTGGTAATAAATCAATTATCGGAGACTGTCTCAAAAGTATTGCTTTTTGTCATTTTGAACACATTCACTTTGTTCAGTGTAAACTCCGTGAAAAATCTCAACTTGCTGATAATTAGATTCTTCGCTTTGCTCAGAATGACAAGTTTTTGACTTTTGAGACAGCCTCTTGGGTTAAAACAGCTTATACCGACTTGCTATCAATATGCTTAATATAATTCACTTACTTCGACTACAGCTCAGCACAAGTTGTTCCTATATTAAGATTGATAGTCAGTCGGCATTATCCAAACCAGCTAACAATTTCAATTTCATTTTCCTTGTTAGCGGTTTGGTATTAGAAATATTTATGATTTAAAGCGTTTTGAAATTCTATTAAAAAATAGCTCGGGCAACCGCACTTTTTTTTTGGATTTTGGTAAAAAAAACGACTTCATTAAATCAACGCTAAGGGGAGATTTTTTAAAAAAGGGGATTAGATACTAAAAAAGGATAAAAATGTAAATACGGGCTTAAAAATGGCTTTCTGGGGTGGCTACAAAAATGAAGCTCGAAGCAGTATTGTTTTTATTTAAAGTTTTAAGATTAGATAGCCATCCGATAATTACAGCACGAAAAATTCCCAAAGGATTTTTTAAATATTTTTCGCTTAACAAACTTACATAAAAAGAATCGAAAAGCATATTTTTTTTACAGTTAATATTGAAATGGTGTTTGTTTAAAAATTTTTCAAGTGTAAAGGGCTTAAAATGATGAAAATGACGGGGTACATCGTATGCTGCCCAGTATCTACCATAAAACTTTGCATCGTACGAATCGCTGTTTGGGACTGCAATTACAATAATACCATCGGGTTTGAGCAAGGACTTAAGATGCTTCATTTTTATTTCAATATCGGCAATATGTTCCAGTACATGCCAGAGTGTAATAACATCAAATGAGGCGGGTTTTAGATTTTCTAATTCTTCGGGGGACGCAATAAAGATATTGTTTTTTCTGATGGCATAGGCACGGGTTTCTGTATCTGGCTCTACTCCTGTAACATGCCACACAGAAGGATTAAAAATTCCCAGAAAATCGCCTGTACCACAACCATAATCTAAAATATTACCTTGTGTTTTATATTTTAAAACAAGTTTTTGTTTTTTTCTTAAATTATATTTTTTAATAAAATGGTATAATCTGAAAAATAAACTTTTCTTAGTATTGGAATGAGATACATAATTTTCACTTTTATAGTAGTTGCCAATTTTTTCAGGGGCGGGCACAGGAAATGTAAATTTATAACCACAATGGGGACATGAGTAAATAGAAAAATCATCCTGACTAAGAAAAAAATCTTTAGTTTTATAAAGTTCTGTAAATTCAGAATTATTACAAACAATACAATTTTGTGTAGGTTTCATAAAAAAATAGTTTAATGTTTCACGTGAAACAAATTTAACGACCCAAGTAGATAAGGATTACAGATATGTCCGAAGGTGATACACCACTTATACGCGATGCCTGTCCAATAGTTCGGGGTTTAATTTTATTGAGTTTTTCACGAGCCTCATAAGAAATTGATTTTAAATTATGATAATCAAAATCTTCTTTTAATTCAATATTTTCTAAACGGTCTATTTTTTCTACCATATCATTTTCTTTCTCTATGTAATTTTCGTATTTTATTATAATTTCTGCTTGCTCAATGTCGTCAGAAGAAAAATGCTTGTTTTTTTGAAAATAGGCAGCAAGAGAAGGCAAATGCATTGCCAAATCCTGAATACTTACCTGAGGACGCAGTAAAAGACTGTATAATTTTGTTTTTTGATTTATTTCGGAAGTACCTGCTGATTTCAAATAAGCATTTATTTCGGATGGCTCTACACTTTCTTTTTTAAGAAAATTTAAAATACCAGAGAAATTTTCAATCTTAAGCTCCATGTTTTTATATTGTTCTTCAGAAATAAGTCCCATTTCATAACCATAAGGCATCAAACGAAGGTCGGCATTATCCTGACGGAGCAGTATGCGAAATTCGGCACGGGAAGTAAACATACGATAGGGTTCATCGGTACCCTTGGTAACAAGGTCGTCTATTAAAACACCAATGTAAGCTTCGGAACGCTTAAGAATAAAAGGAGATAAATTATTAATTTTTTTGTAGGCATTTATTCCTGCCATAAAACCTTGGCATGCAGCTTCTTCGTAACCAGTGGAGCCATTGATCTGCCCTGCAAAATAAAGATTTTCAACAGCTTTGGTTTCTAAAGTGTGAAAAAGCTGCTGTGGAGGAAAAAAATCATATTCGATGGCATAACCTGGTCTGAAAATCTTTGCATGTTCAAACCCGTCCATTTTTTTAAGAGCTTTATATTGCACATCTTCAGGCAAAGAAGAAGCAAAACCATTGATATAAACCTCTATCGTGTCCCATCCTTCGGGTTCAACAAATATCAAATGACTTTGTTTTTCGTGAAAACGCACAATCTTATCTTCTACAGAAGGGCAGTAACGCGGTCCAATACCCTCAATAGTACCGTTAAATAAGGGAGATTTTTCGAAACCAGTGCGTAAAATATCATGAACCTCTTCGTTTGTATGGGTCAGGAAACAACTTTTTTGCTTTATCAGTTTGGGTGTATTTGTAAAAGAAAATTTCTGGGGATTGTCGTCTCCCTTTTGTTCGAGCATTTTGCTGTAATCGAGACTCCTGCCATCTACTCGCATAGAAGTTCCCGTTTTCATACGGTCCGATTCTAAACCAAGTTTATTAAGACTTTCTGTAAGCCCCGTAACTCCTGCCTCCCCTACCCTACCCGATTTAAATTGTTTATCACCAATATGTA
>CAZVOS010000451.1:0-3596 GCA_964628845.1 uncultured Bacteroidales bacterium
AGTTAGTTGCGAATTGTAAAAAAATAAAAAAAAGTTGATTTTCTGTATGTGAATTTAAAAAATAGTAGTATAATTGCTTACTTTTTCAGTACAGATTTAAACGGGTTCAGATTTGTATCTGTAAAAGATTAAAAAAATGAATTTTTAGAACCCACCTTTTGAATGAATTTGTTAATTACATAAGAAACACTAAACCAACAAGATTTTTATTATAAACCAATAAACCTTCAGTTATGAAATTAGAAAAAAAAATAATATCATTTGGCTTGATAGTTTGCTTTATAGCAATTACATCAGCCATCAGCGCACAATCGGCAACTTATTTTTACGGAGGTTGGAGCATCGAAAAATTTAATAATACCGACCCCTTGAATCTAATTGTTAACGATTTTAATACATATTATCAATCAAATGGGAGAACACTATCGAAAAAGTTGGAAACACCAGGTCTTTTTAATGGCTTAATACTTGGTTTAAAGCTTGACAACGAAGCAGTTACTATGGGAATAGACCTTCACGCCCATTCCTTTTCGAGTATTTCGGAAGGAACTTATAGTTCAGGTAGTTCTTTTATTAAACGAATGAAGGTTGCTCATCATGGTTTTACATTGGCTGGCGGATGGAATGCTGTTCATGCTGAGGGCTTTAGAATGGGGCCGGTGCTGTGTTTTAATTTTGAACAGTTTAAAGTAAAGCTTACCCACTCAAAAAAACTTATTGAACCAAATATTGATATTGCAACAGATATTTTTTATTTTTCCCCTTCTTTAAAATTTCCTTTATCTTTCGGGAAAGAAAGTTTTACTTTTGATATCATACCCTATTACCAGTTGCCAATATACAAAATGAATTTGACAAAACTTAATAACATGCTCAATGATGGCTATGCAACGGCATACTCAAAAAATCAAATGAAGCTTTCTCCGGCATCTTTAGGGTGTTACGTTACATTAAATTTCGCACTTGGTAATTGAAAACCGATTCGATAGGTCTTCGTTACAGAAATATACTAAAAATACCATCTGAAATCATTAATTTTGAAGAATTAAAAACATACAAGGAATCATGAACAGAGAAAAAGCCGGTTATCAGGCAGGGGGTATCTCAATAGTCGTCAATGCACTGCTTTTTGCCCTTAAATTCTGGGCTGGTGTGGTTACCGGCTCCATCGCACTTATGGCCGATGCATGGCACACCCTCTCCGATTCTATAAGCTCTGTTGTGGTGGTAATTACCGTAAAACTCTCATC
This sequence comes from uncultured Bacteroidales bacterium, assembly GCA_964628845.1. Taxonomy (GTDB): domain Bacteria; phylum Bacteroidota; class Bacteroidia; order Bacteroidales; family PXBB01; genus JAKIYU01. The sequence continues at coordinate 1,251 of CAZVOS010000451.1, forward strand.
GCGTAAACCCGATAAAAATCATCCCTTTGGACATGGCCGATGGGAACAGATTGCTGCAATCTTTATTGCATTTATACTGGGAGTTATCGCTTATGATTTTTTGAAAGATTCAATTGCACGCCTCAACAATCACGAAATTGTTGTATTCGGTACACTGGCCGTTGTAGTTACAGTCGTTTCCGTAATAATTAAAGAAGCACTTGCCCAATATGCATTCTTTATAGCACGTAAAACCAATAATCTAAGTATCAAGGCCGATGGCTGGCACCACCGCACTGATGCCCTGTCCTCAATAGTTGTACTTGTAGGCATTTTCTTTGCCAAACAATATTGGTGGATTGATGGAATATTAGGCATTCTTATTTCTCTTATGTTGTTTTATGCCACTTATCAGATTGCAAAAGAAGCCATTACCAAATTGCTCGGCGAAGAACCTAAGCAAGAACTTATTGATGAAATCATTGCTAAGGTTAAAACAATGCCTTATGGAGATTTACAGCTACATCACTTTCATATTCATAATTATGTGGCACATCAGGAACTGACTTTTCATATCAAATTAGACAATCGCATGACTGTAAAAGAAGGACATGTTATTGCCACAGCTATTGAAAATTTAATTCATGAAAAATTTGACATCATCGCTACAGCACATATCGAACCCATTGATTGCACACATCCAACTGATTGATGTTAATAAATACAATGACACTATATTACTGTAAAGTGTAAAAAAAGATTTTACCTATTCCGTCTTATTAACTGTATAAAAAACTTTTATCGAACCAATAGGGTTATCTCCTGGTGTGTAGTTATAACAATTAATGCCATAAGCATAGTTGTTTTTATCAACTATATGTGAGCATGTAGCCAGTGAAGTCCATGCCCAATTATAGTTAGCTGCTTTGCTGACAGATACTATTTCCGTTCCATAATTATCATTTCCATAGAAAATGCCACAGGTAGTTGTACCTGCACCTACCCACAAATAAACCTGAATGCCTGTAATGGTGGCACTATCAGGTAAATCAAGGTTGTAAAATACAGCAGAGCTAGTTGATCCATTACTAAGTTGGGCGTAAAATGTATTATTATATGACAGATTCATTTGCTTTTCATAACATCCCGTACCACCTGCTATTCTTAAACATCTGGCTTGGTGGTTGTTATAATAATAATCATCAGCAATAACATTACCTGATACAGATAATTTTTCAGTCGAATTTTCAGTGCCAATGCCCGTTTTGGTATCATTACTATAGATGTTGCTTTTACCCAGCATGTTTTTTAGACTCATGGGAATGTAAGCGCTGTCAACATCGTTGGCAATATAAGACTTGATGTTGCTCTCGGTAGGAATGGCAGGTTTGTTTGAAAGATTGTTATAATCACTTAAATTCAACCATTCTGTACCTGAATAATAATAATAACTGCCAGCATCTACATCAAAAACAAGCAAACCTGCAGCAGGAAGATAAATACCATTGCGTTGAACAGTTGTTAAACGGGGCGGGAGAAAACCCTTGTTAGAAGATTTAACATCTAGAATTGCTGAAGAGTCAGCTGTATAATCCAAACTGTCGGTAATCGTTACATTTTGACCTGAAACTGAACAGCTCATACCGACTTGCTATCAAGTTACTTAATATAATTCACTTCGTTCTTATATTAAGATTGATAGTCAGTCGGTATAAACCAAACCAGCTAACAATTTCAATTTCATTTTTCTTGTTAGCGGTTTGGTATTAATTATTTAACAGCAGAGCTTTAATTTACAATAATCTTAGCTCTGAATACTTTTTCGCCTGTAAGTTCAATCATATAAAATCCTGTACTGAGGTAGTCTCTGTCAAGTACTATAGAGCCATTGTTAATGTTATCAATAGATTTAACGAGTTTACCAGCAATGTCGTAGATGTTGAGTCTGTAAGGTGTATTATCTGAGTTGGGGAATTCGATAGTAGTTTTTTCGCTGAATGGGTTGGGGAATATAGTCAATTCAGTAAGATCGCTGATTTCTTCGGTGCCTACATTGCTCATATTAACCTTGTTAGAGAAGGCCTCTGAATAATACTCTACATCCTTGTTCTGATTACCGCTGGCAACACAGGGTGTTTCTTTCTTCACGGCAATTCTGTAACCATCTACATCAAGTCCTATAGGTGTGTCGGTATAGCTGTCCATATCCGATGATATTGAATCAATAACCACCCAACCGTTCACATAATCGAGTCTGTGAATGTAATAGGTAAGGAAGCCGAATCCCTCGTAATGGTTCCAGTTGAGGTTAACATCGTCACCCAGACCTAAGCTCATACTCAGGTGAATGGTCTTATGTGCCTCACT
>CAZVOS010000452.1:0-3576 GCA_964628845.1 uncultured Bacteroidales bacterium
AATGAAATGCGAGAGCTACGGTCATCTCAAAGAAAGATGGTTTTACTGTATCAAAGAACTTAATATTATTTTTTATAAAATGTATAACTTTAGATTTTGGAATTTTTTTACCATTAATTTTAATACGTTCTCTGAAGTCTATTAAATGAGGAGACGTATAAAGTCCAGTCTTAAGACCAGCTTCCTGAATTATGGAAGCCAAGATATGCGAAACTGAACCCTTGCCATTAGTACCAGCAATATGAATGGTTTTAAATTTATTTTGGGGATTATCCAATATTTGCAAAAGAATGGCTGTATTTCCCATGTCGGCTTTATAAGCTGCAGGCCCTATACGGTGATACATGGGGAGCATACTAAAAATGTAATCTAAAGCATTCTTGTATATCATTTTTACTATATAACACAAGCAAAGTTATAAAATAGCTGAATATAATATTAACTTTGCATTTTAATTTAAAACAAAAAACATGACAATTACAGAAAACAAATTTGTTTCATTAATTTATGAGTTAAGAAAAGATGATGAGCTTGGAGAAATCATCGAAAGTGTTAACGAAGACAATGCCCTGTCTTTTGTTTTTGGCAAAGGTCAGATGCTCGAATCTTTCGAATCAAACATAAAGGATTTAAGCAAAGAAAGCCCGTTCAGCTTTGGAATAGAGGCAGCAAATGCTTATGGTATTTATTATGACAATGCACTTGCAGATGTTCCCAAAGAGGTATTTTTGCAGGATGGTAAAATAGACGAAAATGTTGTTTTTATAAACAATTTCATACCTATGCAAGATGATAAAGGGAATGTATTTCAGGGTAAGGTTTTGGCAATAGAAGATGCTTTTGTAAAAATGGATTTCAATCATCCACTGGCAGGTGTTAATCTTCATTTCACGGGAAAGATTATAGAGGTAAGAGAAGCTACCCATCAGGAATTAAATCCCGACAACCATGGACATTCGTGTGGTTGTGGGTGTTAGAAGGGTTTTTTATTCTTTATTTTAGCCATATAGGATTATTAAAAGAGCTAGAATAAGTTATATAATTGATTGTAAATTTCTAATTATAAAATTATTATCTTAAGCTTAAACATTAGGTTATGAGTACGAACAAGCCATCAATTCCTAAGGGTACCCGTGATTTTCTGCCTGAGCAATATGCCAAAAGGGCTTATATTTTTAATGTTATAGAGAAGATTTTTCAGAAATATGGTTTTAAGCCCATCGAAACACCTGCAATGGAATTTCTCTCAACACTCACTGGGAAGTATGGTGACGAAGGAGATAAGCTCATTTTCAAGATTTTAAATTCAGGAGATTATTTACAAAGTGTACCTCAATTAGATTATGAGAACAGGGATTTTGCACGCCTTGTGCCATACTTGTGCGAAAAGGCCTTACGTTACGACCTTACAGTACCCTTTGCCCGTTTTATTGTTCAGCATTATAATGATATCAGTTTTCCATTCAGGCGTTATCAGATTCAGCCAGTATGGCGTGCTGACCGTCCTCAAAAAGGGCGTTACCGTGAGTTTTATCAGTGTGATATTGATGTTATTGGCAGCGACTCACTGTTTAATGAAGCTGAGCTTATAAAAATTACTGATGACATATTTAAAAATCTTGGCATCCCAATTATCATTAAAATAAACAACCGTAAAATATTAGCAGGACTTGCTGAGGTATGTGGCATCAGCGATAAGCTAACGGCATTAACAATTGCATTGGATAAACTTGATAAGGTGGGATGGGACAATGTAGAAGAAGAATTAATATCAAAAGAGATACCCATTGAAGCTTTAGAGCGGCTTAAAAATCTGCTTATATTAAAAGAGAACACATCAGATATGCTTGAAGCTGTTTCAATATTTGTCAAATCATCTGAAACAGGGAAAAAGGGTATAACTGAGATAGAGGCCATACTTAAATACGCTGATATGCTTGATATCGGGAATACTATTGAATTTGATGTAAAATTAGCTCGTGGTCTCAACTATTACACGGGTGCCATTTTAGAAGTAAAAGCTTTGGGTATTGAGATGGGAAGTATCAGTGGTGGTGGCAGATATGATGACCTTACAGGTATATTTGGGCTTCAAAACATGTCGGGTGTAGGTATTTCTTACGGTGCAGATCGAATTTACGATATTCTCGAAACCTTAGGATTGTTTCCTGATGCTGTTTCTTCATTTACCCAAGTACTTATATGTCATCTTGATAATGAGGCAATAATATATTGTTTACCACTATTAAATGCATTACGAGAACAAAATATTTCTTCTGAAATATATCCTGATGCTGTCAAGATAAAAAAGCAACTTGCTTATGCCGACAAGAACAAGATAAAATATGTTGTTATTGCTGGCAGTGATGAAATGGCTGAAAATGTATTCACTTTGAAGGATATGTACACATCGGAGCAATATACACTAAGTTTAAAAGATGTGATTGAGAAGGTTAGGCAATAAACTAAAAGGAATAATCATAACTGATAATTCCTCCCCTTATATCATTTACTAAAAAAAAAAGAAAAGGCCTTAAATATAAGACCTTTTCAAATAAATTACGAACTATGTTATCGAATCTTATTTTTGAAAAATAAGTTTTTCAATTTTATTTATTTTACTACCAGTAATATTCAAGTAGTATAATCCATTAGAGAAATGATTTAAATCAAAAACTTGTTTAATGTCACGTGACATTTGTTTTTCGTAAACAACTTCACCAATAGTATTGAAAATTCTCAAGCTGTAATTTTCAATGGGTTGATTATTCAGTTCAATTATGAGTTGACCGTTTGTAGGATTGGGATATAACATCATACCAAAAGCGGTTTCTTCTTCAACACCTGTACCTGGTAATATAGTAACAGGGAATGCCTGTGAAGAGGCGCCATCGCCACAACTATTACTGCCATAAACAATAATAACTCCAGTTGTTGCACTTGGAGAGATGTTTACAACTATTGAGTTAGTGTTTGCACCTGAAACAATATTAACACCCTGAGGGAGTGTCCAGATGTAATTTGTTGCATAGTTAATAACAGGAACAAAATAAGTAACACCTGTAGTACCCTGATTTACGACCTGAGGTCCTGAGATATTACCAGCAGCAGCAGGCAAAGAGTTGACAGTAACCATATAATTTGGTGATGAATTGGTAGAGCCGCAGGCATTATTTGCTACAACACTTACATTTCCTGATGTAGCTGATGGTGAAAAGTTAACCAAAATTGAATTTGTGTTTACACCTGCTGAAATTGCAGCACCTGGAGGTAATGACCATAGATAGCCCGTTGCATTATTTACATTGGCTATTGAGAAGGACACTTGTTGTGCGCCCTGACAAACAGTAGCAGTTCCGGTAATATTTCCTGGCATATCAGGCAAAGGATTAACAGTAACAACTACATTGGCATTTGCTGTATTACCTCCTGATGTTACAACAACACTATAAGTGGTAGTTACTGTTGGAGATACAACTGGATTTTGAGTAGTAGAATTGAAGCCGGCTGGATTTGATGTCCAAGCGTAGGTGAAGCTTCCTACACCACCGCTAGGCAAAGCTTGAAGTGTTGACT
>CAZVOS010000453.1:0-3571 GCA_964628845.1 uncultured Bacteroidales bacterium
TTCCCATACTTTTACTTGCTGCCACGTTGATAAAGAAAGGAATATAATATAAGCCGTACCTAAAAATAATTTTATATTTTTATTATATTTATCTTTTAGATATACAAAAAAATAAGCTGCTGTGAAAGATAAACCTATATATGAAACGTATGTATAACGTTCTGCTACAATGGCTTGCCCAAGAGATATAAATTGTATGACTAATGAAATGCTTATCAGATAAAACAATAGCCCATAAATGAGAATCTTTTTTTCTTCTTTTTTAATAAACAGAATTAATAATACTATGGCAGCCAGGATAAGTGGAGCTATGTAATAAATAGCGGGGAGCATTCCATTGTCCTGTTCAGGATATTTGTGAAGTGCGTTGAAGTTGTAAGGAAAGATAAAACGTGCTATGTAAAAATACAGCGTATAAAAAACTATGAAAATCCTGTTTATGCTGCTGTAGGGTATTGTTAAATCATTAATAGCTTTTTCCTGTGTCTGAATTGCAATATAACCAAAAATTAAAGACAATATGAAAAAAGGAATACCCGCTATGATATCTTTTAATGTTATTTTTTTATGGATAAAATAAACAGATAGCAAAGCTATAGGTGGTAAAATAACAGCAGCCGATTTTGACAGTAGCGAAAGGCCAAAAAATAAAAAAGAAAATAAAAGATATTTATGTTTTTTTTGATTTTTGGAGTAATGTAAATATGAAATGAGCGACAAAAGGAAAAAAAACGTATAAAGCACATCTTTCCTTTCAGACACCCAGGCCACTGATTCAACATGCATAGGGTGAACTGCAAAAAGCAATGCACTAATAAAGGATATTTCTGGCTTTTTTGATAAATGTTTTATTAAGAAAAAAACAAGCAAAGTGTTTAGAATGTGTAAGATGTAATTATTAAGATGAAAAAACCATGGTTTACCTAATCCCGTAAGTTTATATTCTATGGCATAACTTAGTGTTGTTAAGGGGTGGTAATTGCTGAAATAGGAAGTGCTGAAAATAGCTTTAATGCCATTAATGCTCAAATCTTTGATATAGGGATTTTCATCGAGGTAGCGCTTATCGTCCCAATTAGTAAAATCATTATTGAGTGTATTTGAGAATAAAATAATACTTAAAAATATAAGTATAAGAATATAGTATTTCTCAATATGATATTGTTTAACATTATCATTTAAAACATGAAATGAAAGAGTCTTTTTAATATTTTTTATGTTTTTCTTGCTCAAGCCAATAATGTTAAGATTTATTACTTAGATGTACATAATTCATGAAAATATTGTGCTCCTGCCTGATTACCCAGTTCTTTTGCCTTTAAGAAATAAGAACAGGCCCTATCCTTTTCTGATTCAATGAAAACAAAAGCAATATTAAGATGGTACGATGAATTTGATGGCTCTATTTCAATGGCTTTGCTGAAATATTCAATGGCCTTCTGTTTATCACCTTTTTCAGCATATAAAATACCACCCTGATTGTAATGTTCAGCATTATTCTTTTCAATACTCATAATAAAGTTTAAGTCTTTTAATGCATTATCAAAATCTTTAAGCGCTGAGTAAGAATTCATCCTTGTTCTGTAGGGTTCAAGAAAATCATCTTTAAAGTTTATGGCTCCTGTTAAATCGGTAATAGCTTCGTTATAACGCATCATATTGTAATAAGCAAGCCCTCTGTTATTGTACATATTGGCAATTTTAGGGTTATCAGGACTTAACTTTATAGATGTGCTGAGGTCTTTAATTACGGATTCGTAATCTTTCAGAGCAAAATAAGAGGAAGCCCTGTTGTTGTATGCTTCAGCAAATTCCGGCTTGTTTTTAATGGCTTCTGTGTAAATATTAAGTGCTTCATGATGTTTGCCCTCTGTAGCCAATGCATGTGCTTGATTATTAAGAGCAAATGCATAAGTAGGGTTTTTATTAACCACATCGGTAAATAAAGTGTAACTTGTTTTCCAAACTGTATTGCGGTCTATAGTTTTAATAATAAAAAACGTACTGTAAATACACAAAATAACAAAAAATATATTGCTGAAATTATTCTTTAGCTTTAATCTGTCTTTGTAAGTCGTATATGCAAATCCTATAAAGAAAGAAAACCCAATATAAGGCAGATATGTATAACGTTCGGCAAGGTAAGCAGGGCCAATAGGAAATTTTATAAGGACAAGTATAAGCGTTAATATAAAAAAACTGAGGGCAAAAACAAGTTCTTTGCGGTATGCCTTCCACCAATAAATTAAAAATCCAATAACAGGGATTATTAAAATGGAAATGTAATATTTTAATGGCAGAAATCCATTAACAGTTTCTGGAAAAGGTATTACTGCTGATTGTAAGAATGGTACAAAAAACTTAAATATATAAAATCCAAGTGCATAAGATATCAGAAAAATCTTGTCTATAAAAGGATGGGAATTAGGAACAGCCAAACTTTGGGCTTTTATAGCCAGAAAACCAAACAGTAATGATAATGCAAAAAAAGGTATTTTTTCAAGAATCATCTTTTTTACATCTTTTCTGTTGCCGAAATAATCAAAAAGTAAAAGAATTAATGGCAAAGAGGTAGCTGTAGCTTTTGAAAAGAGCGATAACACAAATAAGAACAGCGTGATAAAATAATATTTTATATAAAGTTTGGATTTCAGATATGTGACATAAAAAAATAAAGCCGAAAGGTAAAATAAAGTAAAAAGAACATCTTTTCTTTCGGCTACCCATACTACTGATTCCACACGCATTGGATGTATGGCAAACAAGAGGGCAGTGATGAAGGACAAGTCTGTTTTTTTTGTAAAACGAAAAAAAATACCGTAAACAAGAAGTACATTTAAAACATGAATCAGGATATTCATTAAGATATACCCTCCCGGTTTCAAACCCCAGATGGCATAGTCCAGAGCCAATGATATTAAAGTGAGCGGATGGTAGTGGCAGGATACAAACACACTGAACATCGCCTTTATTCCATTTGCAGATAAATCCCTTACATAAAAGTTTTCAGTTACATAGTCGGGGTCGTCCCAGGTCAGAAAGTTATTTTGTAAAGCATTCGCAAAGCAAGCAAAGCTGATGATGGCTAAAATAATTATGATTGTATATTTAGATTTTTTTTCCTTTCTGTCAGATATTGGGACTGCTGTTTTATTTGTGCGTTGAACCTTTTTAATCTTCGACATAAGTGTTTGAATTATTTCTCAAAATTAAAAAAATAATCCAATATATACACCAAGCACCTATTATCGAAAAATATTGAAGTTATCAACAGGAAGTCATTTTGTAATAAAAAAAAGGATTTTATACTGAGGATGATATAAAACAAATTAGCCCTGGTTTAATTCTATCACTCGAAATGACATTATGCAAATATTAACATTTCAATTTTAAGGAAATTCATTTATGAAAAGAATATTTTTCTTTATCTTTGATATTAATTTATATGTCCCGATAGGCGCTGCACTGAGCAAGCCAAAGTGGACAATATATTTGGTAAAATATATAATCTACTACAAAAAAAGTCCCGTATGGGACGTAATATAATAATATGGCAAACACATACACACAA
>CAZVOS010000454.1:0-3564 GCA_964628845.1 uncultured Bacteroidales bacterium
TAGGCAAATCAACGGTTGCCTCAAATTTAGCTATTACGCTTGCCCGTAAAAATTTAAAAGTAGCATTGGTAGATGCAGATATTTACGGACCTTCCATTCCCAGAATGTTTGGTATTGAGAATGCTGCCCCTATAGTTGAAAAAATAGGGGAAAAAGAAATGATGTATCCTATTAAAAAAAATGGCGTTAAAATTATGTCTATTGGTTTTTTTGTAGCCCGAAATCAAGGACTAATCTGGCGTGGACCTATGGCAGCAAATGCCACTACCCAGTTGTTTGAAAATACGCAATGGGATGAAATAGATTATATGATTATTGATTTCCCCCCAGGTACAGGCGACATACAACTTACCTGCGTTCAGAAACTGAATTTAAAAGGAGCTGTTATTGTAACCACCCCACAGGAAATAGCTTTGAACGATGCCCGTAAGGCAGCCAATATGTTTTCAAATAAAGGTATTAATGTACCCATCTTAGGTGTGGTAGAGAACATGTCGTGGTTTACACCCAAAGCTCACCCAGATGAAAAATACTATATTTTTGGTAAAGGTGGTGGCAGTATGCTGGCTCATGAGCTTAAAACGAAATTATTAGGTACAATACCACTTGTTGCAGAAGTAGGTGAAGCTGCCGAGAAAGGTTCAAATGTTTTTGAACAAGACGACAAATTGGTAAGTACAATTTTTGAGATTATTGCAGACGAGCTTGTTTGAAAAATCAATTCCCTGCATATATAACTTAGCAAATATTCTTAAAAAATCCTGATTTAAGAAAACTTCATATAAACTTTGTTTTGAGATTATGAGTACTGAACCTCCAAATTAGGGGAAAGTATATCTCCTTTTCTTAATGATTGGAAAAAAATGTAAAAAAAATTATTCATTTAAAATTAAAAATTATGGGATATTTATTCACATCCGAATCCGTATCTGAAGGTCATCCTGATAAAGTAGCTGACCAAATTTCAGATGCATTGTTAGACCAATTTTTGCGACAAGACCAACATGCTAAAGTCGCTTGCGAAACGCTTGTTACAACTGGCTTAGTTGTTTGCAGTGGCGAAGTCCGCACAAAAACTTATATTGATGTTCAAACTGTTGCACGTAAAGTCATAAATAGTATTGGTTATACAAAATCAGATTATAAATTCGATTCTGAATCATGTGGAATTATTTCAACCATACATGAGCAATCACCTGATATTAATCAGGGGGTTCAAAGAAGTAATCCAGAAGATCAGGGTGCTGGGGATCAGGGAATGATGTTTGGCTATGCCACTAATGAGATGGAAAATTATATGCCGATAACTATTGAGTTATCTCATGTTTTACTCCAAGAACTGGCTGCTATTAGGCATGAAGGCAAAATAATGACTTATTTGCGACCTGATGCTAAATCTCAAGTTACTATTGAATACGATAACAATGGGAATGCAAGTCATATTGACACTATCGTTATTTCAACACAACATGATGATTTTGCATCAGAACAAGAGATGCAAGAAGTTATTAGCCATGATATTAAAAAATACTTAATTCCACGCGTTCTGGCAGTTGGTACTTTGCCTGAAAAAATAAAAACACTTTTTAAAGATGATTACAAATTATTAGTAAATCCTACAGGAAAATTTGTTATAGGTGGTCCTCATGGTGATACAGGATTAACAGGTAGAAAAATTATAGTTGATACTTATGGTGGTAAAGGTGCCCATGGAGGTGGTGCTTTTTCAGGTAAAGACTCTTCTAAAGTTGACCGTTCTGCTGCATATGCAGCACGTTATATTGCTAAAAACTTAGTGGCTGCAAAGATTGCCGATGAAGTTCTTATACAGCTTGCGTATGCTATTGGTGTAGCTCAGCCCGTTGGTATATTTGTAAATACTTATGGGACAACGAAAGTTAAAAATGCTGATGGAACTTTAATGAAAGATTATGAAATTTCAAACATCATCAAAAAAATATTTGACTTAAGACCCTATGCAATTGTAAAAAGATTTGGACTTAAAAATCCAATTTTTCAAAAAACAGCTTCTTATGGACATTTTGGGCGAGATCCTTATACCGAAGAAATTGAAGTTTTTTATACAGATGACAATGTTTACACAAAATTTGTTGACGGAAAAGAAAAAAACTTTAAAAAAGTAGATTTTTTTGCATGGGAAAAACTTGATTCTGTTGATATACTTAAGAAAGAGTTTGGAATTAATAATTCCAACACAGGTATTTAGACTTGAATTTTTGTTAGTAATTTGAACTTAATATAATTCCTTAAAACTAAGGTTTTACAGCATTTAAAAGAACTGTAAATGTAGTACCTGTATTTAATTTACTTTCAACCGTAACAGTACCGTCATGCCTTTCGATAATGGTTTTTACAAGTGAGAGTCCCAATCCTGTGCCATCAATTGTTTTTATATTTTCTGCTCTGTAAAATTCATTAAAAATATGTGGTAAATCATTTTCAGGAATACCATAACCTGTGTCGGATATTTGAACTGATATTTTTTCTGATACCTTTTTAGCTATTACGCTTACATTGCCATTTTCGGGGGTATATTTTACAGCATTATTTATAAGATTAAAAAATGCTTCTTCAGCAGAAATCTTCATCCCATTAATAAGTAAGGGTTCATCCTCTAAAGAAAGTGATACATTGATATTCTTTTTATCTGCTTCTGGTCTTATATTTTGAATAATATTCGAAATAATTTCCCCAATATTAAGAGTACTTGTCTCAAAACGATTAATAAGTCGCATTTGTGTGAGTAAAAGTAATTCGCTTAAAAAAACAGACATCTTATTTGTTCTGTTTAATGCTTTGGTAATGAAATCTGCATTTTTAGCAGAAATTTCACCTAATATCTGTTTGTCAACAACAGAAAGGCAACTCTGTATAACAGCTAAATCGCCTTTTATATCGTGTGATATACGTTGAATAAATTCATCTTTTATTTTATCTTTTTCTAAAAGACTTTGGTTACTCTGTTTTAATAATTTTCTGGTTACCCTAAGCCGTTTCGATAGTTTAACCACAAAAAAAGTGGCTAATAATGCTGTAAACACAAATAAAATTAAAGAAGCAAACAAATATACAGTCTCATTTAAAATCAATAATGAAATATATTCATTAATAGTATAATGTTGAAGCCATCCGAAATATTCGCTTATCACCATTGTTAAAAATAATAGAATGGCAAAGGATGAAAGGATATAGGCATTTTTTTCGGGCAACAGAATACTACTCAAAATCATGTGAAAAATAAAAAAAACTATACATGGGTTTTCGATACCCCCTGCAAAATGGAGAATAAGGGTTAGAATTATATAATCGAAGATTATTTGTAAATTGATATTGGTATTGATAAATCTTTCGCAATGGTCTTCACATTTATTATTAATACGGATAACATCTATATAATAAAAAATATTTAATACAAATAAAGCACTGCTTACACTATACAGTGCCAAATAATTCAGGTCGAAAAATTTAAAATAATAACTGATAGTAATTAAAAGAACGGCACATAATGCCATACCCCACCTGATTTTAATCAACCAGGCAGCT
>CAZVOS010000455.1:0-3561 GCA_964628845.1 uncultured Bacteroidales bacterium
AATAATAGAGCAAGTATCATTATAGAACAAGTTAAATTTGTCGTTTACAGGTTGCACTTCGAGGCCAATAAGCTCTGGTTCATTGCAGGCAAACAACAATGAGACAACCATAAGAAGAGCCATAACAGAGCTTTCGATTAGTTTTTTAGTTTTCAATTTTATAAAAAGAATGTGAAATTTATGAAAAAACAGAATTATTTATCAATACCTCATCATAAAAATCAGAGTAAGCATCGATATAAGTTTCCATTGATTGATATGGCAGCAAAGGTTTATCAATTGTTTTGATATAATTTTCCAAATTGGAGTTAATTTTAGGACTTCCAATAATAACACCATCAGAAAATTCGATTGCAGCTTTAGTAATATTAACATAATTTGATTCCTTATATAGCTCTAAGTCTTCTTTATTAATACCAGAAAGTTTTATTTTTTCATGGTAATTTTTACTGAAATTACCTGGGAAATCATCGTCATAGATTGAATAAATTATTTTAGTGTCAGAAAAAATGGGGTTATCTTTAAAAGCTCTTTTAATATAAATAGGTAAAAGAGAACTCATCCAGCCGTGGCAATGGACAATATCTGGTGCCCATGATAATTTTTTAGCTGTTTCGAGAACACCTCTGCAAAAGAAGATACAACGTTCATCGTTGTCTTTGTAGTATTTTTGATTTTTATCGGACAAAATGGCTTTGCGTTGGAAATAATCCTCATTATCAATAAAATAAACCTGCATTCGTGCGGACTGTATAGAAGCTACTTTAATTATGAGAGAATGGTCATTATCATTTATAATAAGGTTCATTCCTGACAAACGAATAACTTCATGCAGTTGGTTTCTTCTTTCGTTGATACATCCATAACGGGGCATAAAAGCGCGGATTTCTTTTCCTTTTTCCTGAATACCTTGTGGTAAATGTCTCCCTATTTTACTCATAGGAGATTCTTTAACATAAGGGAAAATTTCTTGATGGGCAAATAATATTTTTGGTTTTTCCATAGGTGGGAATTTAAATGAAATTTTATGCAAATTTACAAAAAATTAATGAAATAATTGAAATATTACATTAGTTTTGCATTTTTTTTAAACGAAATTCTTTTTGACTTATTATATTATATAAAATTAACATTTTAAACATAAAATAATTTCTTCAAATAAAGTATATTATTTTATTTTTAATATTCATTTTTTTAATGATACTATTTTATAACACGGATGAGTTATCAAAACATATCGCTTTTTTAAAGGGGGAAGGGAAATCAATTGGTTTTGTACCTACCATGGGAGCTCTGCATATTGGCCATACCTCTCTTATTGAGAAAGCAAAACAATTAAACCAGATTATTGTATGCAGTATATATATAAACCCTCTTCAGTTTAATAATACTAATGATTTTGAAAAATATCCACGTCTTATAGAGGAAGATATACGCATTCTTAAAGACATATCCTGTGATATTGTTTATATACCTGATGACAGTATAATAAATGAAAGTGAGCATTTTGATTATCACATTGGTTACCTTGATAAAGTTATGGAGGGGTATTACAGGCCCAATCATTTTATTGGAGTGGCCTATATTGTAAAAAAATTATTTGAAATTGTTAAACCTGATAATGCCTATTTTGGTGAAAAGGACTATCAGCAACTGGCAGTAGTGAGAGAAATGACCAAGTATTTTAATTTAAATGTTCAAATCATTTCATGCCCTACAATAAGAGAAGCTGACGGATTGGCTTACAGTTCGAGAAATGCAAGATTAACTCAAGAAGAAAGGAAAACAGCCCCCCAAATATTTGAAGCATTGCAATACATAAAAAATAATATTTCTAAGTATTCTATAAAAGACCTTAAATTATGGTTTAAGCAATTTTTGGAAAAAGGCAGTAAGATGAAAGTAGAATATATAGAAATATGCGATGCTGATTCGATGAAGATACTTGACAATATTTCTGAATCGAGTAGTGTGGTAGTATGTACAGCAGTTTTTTTAGGAAATGTGCGTTTAATAGATAATATAAAAATTTTTAGTAATTTTGTAGCATGATGCATATACAAATTTTAAAATCTAAAATACATAAAGTACAGATAACAGAAGCCAATCTGAATTACATTGGCAGTATCGGCATTGACGAAAACCTTATGGATGCAGCCAATATTATAGAAAATGAAAAAGTTCATGTGGTTAATCTTAATAATGGTGAGAGGATAGAAACGTATGTCATAAAAGCAGAAAAAGGTTCAGGAACTATCAGTATGAATGGCCCTGCTGCACGAAAAGCTGTTGTTGGAGATATTGTTATAATTATGTCCTATGGATTTATGGATTTTGAAGAAGCAAAAAAGCACAATCCTGTGATTATTTTCCCTAAAGAAAATAAAACAAAATAATCGTTGAAAAAAAGTACTATAATTTCTGCTGTAAAATATATTCTTTTTCTATCTTTAGGGATAGGATTATTGTGGTATGTTACACAAAGCCAGGATATCAATAAACTTATTGAAGAATTTAAAACAGCCCGTTATTTCTGGATAATATTGGCAATGTTTAGCGGGATGCTGGCACATATATCGAGAGCAGCCCGATGGAACCTGATTATCAATTCTATGGGATATAAAACCAAACTATCCACAACATTTTATGCGGTTATGATTGGCTATTTTGCAAACATGTTGGTGCCTCGTTTAGGAGAGGTAAGCCGTTGCGGAGTATTGGGTAAAAACACCAAGATACCATTTAATAATTTATTAGGAACTGTAGTAGCAGAAAGGATTTTTGATGCATTTTGTTTATTACTCTTAACTTTTTTTGTGATTTTTTTTCAATTTAAATTTCTTAAAGAATTTCTGAATACAAACATTTTTCATCCCCTTTCATTAAGTTTTAGCAATAATTTTATTACTTATATTATAATAGCTATTGTCATTGTAATCTCTATTATTACATTGTATATATTGTATAAGACGATGAATAAAAGATTAAAGAATAAATCTTTTTATCAAAAAATAAAACGCGTTTTAATTGGATTTGCCGAGGGCATTAAAGCTATAAAAAATGTAAAGAATAAATGGTTGTTTTTGTTGCATACTATTCTTATATGGTTGATGTATTTTTTTATGACCTATTTGTGCTTTTTCTCTTTAAACTCCACATCGCATCTTACAATAGCCGATGGTTTTACTGTGCTTGTTATTGGAAGTATTGGTATTGTTGCACCCGTACCAGGAGGTATAGGTACTTACCATTTTGTTGTTATTCTGACGCTTGTTGAGCTTTTTGGTATCAATTCATTATCAGCCACTTCTTTTGCATATATCTCTCACACATCACAAGGTGTTCTTATTACGTTGTTGGGCTTGTTTTCTTTTGCCGCTATTTTTTTTAAGAATAAAAAAAATGAAAAATGACACGTATTCCAGATATTAAAATAAAAATTTTTTCGCAGAAAGCTTTATTAAGCAAAGTGAATAGATGGAAAAAGAAAAATAAAATTATTGTCTTTACCAACGGATGTTTTGACATTTTACATAAAGGGCATGTTGAATATTTATCCAA
>CAZVOS010000456.1:0-3556 GCA_964628845.1 uncultured Bacteroidales bacterium
TACGGAGGATTCCCAATCACCACGTCAAAAACACCTTCATCGCTCGCCTCAACAGGCTTGAGTTCTTTTTCTAATTGTGATATTTTTAAGTTAATATTTTTAATATTCTTATTTAATGCGTTTACGGTATATGTAATATCCTCTTGTTCTTTTATTACATTGCTAATAGGCTTATCAATACTGCCGTATAACTCATTAATTTTTTTCTGAATACTTTTAATTTCAATTTCTATTATACTTGTTTGAAGGGAAGCTGTAATAAGCTTTAATCTTACAATGCTTTGGTCTTGTTTTAATTGGAACGAGGCGTTCACGCTTTCTATCTGTTTGTTTACAGCTTCAATTTGTTTGTTTAAAAGCGTTATTTCCGGTGTTTCGTTTGTGCCGGGTTTATAGCTTTTCTTTATTGATAAGCCAAACATGGTTTCGGGGTCGAAAAATTTTGCCGACAGCATAGGGTCGAAAGGATTCCATTCAGACATTTGGGAAGCTGTTGTTTCGCCAAAACCGCTGTCTATTAATGCCATTTTTAGCTCCATACGCTTGCTTTCTTCTTTTTTCTTCAAGTGCTTTTTTTCTTTATATTTGCGGGTAAAGAAGATTTTTCGCCTTATGGCTACCAACTCCTGTTCAAGCTTTTCTACATCATCGGTAGTGATTGTTCTCTGTTTGGGTTTTTCAAGGCTAATAAGCGTATTGGCAGCTACGAATTTGGTTTCCAAATTGGGCATGCTTAAAATGTTTCTATTGGGTTTTGTGTCATCCACTATCTGGTCAACTATAAGCGATATAAAAAAGCGAAGTTTTGAAATCTGAATGGCTATTTGCTGAATATCCACGCCATAAATACAATTTTCAATCAGAAACAGCTTACGTGCATAATCGGGGTGGTTCATACTCAGGTCAAAAGCCTTATTTATCTCATTCAATCTTATTTCACGTTCTGTAACATCGCCGCTTTTGAACACTTCAGTTGTTTCTGCAATAGCACGCTCTATCTGCAGGGCGTTCCATTTTTCATTGTCAGGGTCAAGTTTTTTCAATAAGTCAACTAATCTGTGTAAAATACCCATGGGGAATGCTCCTGAACCACAGGCAGGGTCAAGAATTTTAACTTCACTGATGGCTTTAACCAATATATCGGTTTCATTATTCGTAAAGTTGTTAGAAGCTTCTGTTGCAGAAAAAAGGGTACGTATTTTTTGTTCTAAGTTACCGACAACAGGGATGTTGTCGGAACTTCCTTCTAGGGATGTTTCGGGAGCATCCTTACTGTCGATTTGAAAGGATGTTTCGGGAGCATCCTTGCTCCCGTTTTCGCAATAAATCCAGCTTTGTGCACATGATACCAGCTTAATATTCGCTTTAACAGGGTTATTCCTGATATAGTCCCTTAAAACATCAAGTACTTTGTGGTTGCGTACAATGTGGTCGTAGGACTCATGCATCCACAATTGTCCGTCCCATCCATATATTTTATTTATTTCATTAGCTGTGAAAGACTTCCACGAATGAAGTATTTCGGGAAGCATAAATCCATTTAAAGGTTTTACTAAAACATGAACATGATTGGGCATGATAACCCATTCATCCAGTATATACTTCTTGTCTTTATAAAACAATAATGCGTCAGCCACGATCTTAGCCGCTTTTTCATCTTTAAGAACGCATGAACCTCTTCCTGCATTGAGCCATTGCTCAACTTTTTCGGAAAAGAGACGGTTGTATTCTCTAATCTCTTCAATAGAATACTTCTGTCCCTTGGGTTTATTATTCTTTTTTAGCCAAAGTTCTCTTTCAATTTTAAGCATTTCCACCCTTTCGGCAGGTATAGAATCTGCCAATCTGAAAGTGATAAAATAAATGACCTCTTCCTGTTGCCAGTGTGGAACATTGCCAGTATGTATTTTAATTTCATTTGCAGGGTCGAAATAGGCGTATTTTTCAAAATCAGGGTGTATAGGAGTAGATTGTTCTCTGGCAGCAGGGATGCTGCCGAAACTTCCTTCTGAGGATGTTTCGTGAGCATCCTTGCTTCCTGTTGCTACTTCGGATGTTTCGTGATCATCCTTGCTCACGTTTTGTTTAAGTGTATTTTTCAGATATTCTATAAGACTCTCATCCACCATATAGTTTACAATCTCTCTAGGCGTGTAAAAAGAGCCTGTTTGTTTACGTGCTGTTGTTTTGGTTTCTGGATTGTAACTTGCGAGCAGGTTTTCAAAAACCTTTCCTAAAAGTTCAGGGTCAAGGGCAATTTCTTCTTCAAGTGGTGTGTTTTCGGTAATGGTAAACTTATAGCTGTTTAAAAAATGTATCAGTCCTTCAACTGTGTATTTTTTTCCTTTTGTACCATACTCATTATTTAAGTCGTAAGTAAAAGGTGCCGAAAAAAACAAATTATCCGGCACAAAAGCACTGCTGGCTTCGGTACTGCTAAAACCATCATACCTGATGCCGTTTTCAACAACATCAAGACATTCGAATAAGCCACCATTAAGGAAAGGGATACTTGAAAACATCTTTAATGCATCATCCGAATCAATAAAGAATTTTTCATATCTGTATCTTGTTTGGTCTTTATAGTCGGGATTGTTTTTTTCGGGCAACAAATTAATAAACCTGCGTTTTTCATTCTTATTTTCTTCTGTAATATCATTATCCATAGGCGTATTAAGCGTTGCAAAAAACAGGTTTTGCAGTATAGCTCTGTAATACATGGATGTTTTATCAGAATAAGGGTTAAAGTCATTAAGCAGTTTTTTCAGCGTTTCAATATCAAAAAGGCTTTCGGGAACTAACTTTTTTTCTTTTATAAACCAAACAAAAATAAGCCTTGTAAGTAAGCGGATAATACTTTCAGAATTATAAACATTTTCATCTTTCCCAATTTTTTCATTGTACGGAAAGCGTACCGAACGCACAGCCCATAAATACCAGTTGAATAAGTCGTTGTAGAATTTTTTATTAAGGGTGCTTACATTAAGAACCTCTTGCCAGTATTTGTACAACTTTTCGTATGAATTAATATCAGTTGGTAAATGCAGGTCTAATAGAATGCGCAAATGACCTGAATGTGTATTTATTACATCAACATCTTTTAACACTGTCACCTTCCCCACCTTTTCACCTTCACGCCATTCCTGTTTGTAGGCGTGTCTTTCAATATTTGATAAAGTGAGTTTTTGTCCGTATTTAAAGAGTATGGTAACGGGTGTGTTTTTAAAATGGCGGTTGATATAGCGCGTGATTTGGGCAAAGAAGCCACGGGCGTAGTTACCTTCTTTAAGTTCGATGGCCAGAATCACTATGCCCGGGTAGTCACCTTTGCCATCACGTAGTGTTTTAAGGGCTTCGGCATCTGTTTGGCTGCCTTCAAAGGCTTCATCGTCCACCAGTCCCAATGTATATGCTTTCAAAATGGCAGGGCTTTCTTTTCTATTGTCAAGCCCTAAAAGGTTCAGATTTACCGGACTTTCTTGTATGGTTTTAAGGGGAATGTTGCACAATTGGGTAAAGAAATGCCTGCCGGCTTCGTATAGGCTTTGTTCAATAA
>CAZVOS010000457.1:0-3546 GCA_964628845.1 uncultured Bacteroidales bacterium
GGTGAATCCTTTAGGTAGTAGCCCCTTTTATTAAATTTTTACTCGGTCAGTAGTGAAAAAGTATAATAAATACCCTCGTTTATTATACAAAACTTTTAAAATAAAAAGTGCGTTGTTAGCACTATAATCTCTGACAATAAATATATGAAAATAAAAATATTTACATTTTATTTATTTTTATTTACTGTTATTAGTTTTGCTCAAACTCCCCAGTGGGTATGGTCTAAAAGTGCATTAAACGATAATTCAAGTTATGCAAATTCTGTAGTAGTAGATAAACTCGGCAATACTTATGTGCGGGATATTTTTCTGGGCTATCAATACTTTTGACACAATTACATTAATAAGTTCTGATACCACAAATTTTTCTCAAGACTTTTTTCTTGTAAAATACGATACCAATGGTTTTTTGCTCTGGGCAAAAAAAGCTGGTGGAACAAATTATGATAATTCAAAATCAATTGCTGTTGATACTTCTGGGAATGTATATATTATAGGGAATCTTTATTATAATTAATTTTATTAAAGAATAAATTGCTAAGTTTTTTATTCTGATTATAAATTTAAAATACTAAATTTGTTGATATATATATTCAATTTAGAAGATGGCTTAAATGTTTAAAACTGTACTCATTACATTAATTTCAATATTGTTCACATATGCAAGTACATGTGCCCAGACCATAGTAGGTGGCCCTATCAGCAGCGATACTACATGGAATATTGCTGGCAGTCCGTATATTGTACAAAGTAATGTGGCTGTGTTAAGCGGTGTAACTTTAACCATTGATTCAGGCGTTACAGTAAAATTCGACTTTGCTAAATCGATACAGATTTCAGGAACGCTTAGAGCTATTGGATGCTTAAGTCAGCCCATAATATTTACAACTAATGTCAATCCTCCTCTACCTGGTAGGTGGGGCTATATACTCTTTAACAGCAGCAGCCCTGCTTATAATTTCTCTGATAGCACAGGAAGCATTATGAAATATTGCATCATTGAATATGCAGGAGGAGCTAATGTAAGTTTTAATGGTATAGTAAGAATTAATAATACGTCCCCATATCTTAATAATTGCACCATACGAAACAACAATAAATCGGCTGTTAAAGCATGGAATATGAATGCTAAACTTTATATCGACAGTTGCACCATTATTAATAATACAGTAGATACAGGAGCTATTTATATAAGCGGGGGCTCTTTATCAGCTAAGTCCTGTCTTGTTACCGAAAATAATACTTCAATTCCTCTGTATGATATTTACAGTACTGCGGGTTTTTTTGCAAAGGATGTAGAAACACATATTGAAAAATGTAATATCTTTTCAAATAATTCAAGAGCAATCAGTTGCTGTAAAAGTGGCGTTAATTATCAATCAGACACCATAATTTCAAATATTATTTTTGGCAATCAAAATGATGGCATCTTTTTGTTTCCTGCCGCACATTATGAAAATAAAAAATATTATATTCTTAATAATCAAATAAGAGACAATACAGGGAATGGTACATCTTTTTTTACTAATCATATTACTGATTTTTACTGTAAATATGTTATTGATGGGAATACAATTATTAACAATAGTAAAAATGGTGTGTTTTTTAATTATGATAATTCAATGGACCCTTTCACAAACACTTTTACCATATCAAATAATGTCATAAATTTAAACAGTAAAAATGGCATTTTTTTTAATAATACTGATATGATTCAATTTTGTGATTATTTTATACATAATAATGAAATTGATAACAATTCTGAAATAGGAATTTATTTCTCTTTAGATAATTCTTCTCGTATTCATTCGAATTTATTTTCGATAACAGAAAACCGTATCAGTAGAAATCAGATGGGTGCAGTGAAATTTGAACAAACTTCTGTCAGTTCAAGCGAATATTTAAGTTCTTTATCGTTCATGAAGAATATAATTATTGACAATTACAGTACTACAGATGGTATTGTGACTATTAAAGCCAGTCCTAATTCAAATTTTAAGCTTAATTTATCCATGCAAGAAAATATTTTTGCAAATAATTCATTATCGGGGGGTGGTCAGAGTACAATATTTTTAAAATTTAATGATGTCTCTAATGTCATAGTAAACAATACAATTATTAATAACGATGCGCCCACTTCAGCCATTTACTATGAGGGGAAAGGTATGCTCCAAGCAGCGTATAATACAATAGTGTTTAATAACACGCAACTTCATTCCTCCCGTTCTGTTTACCTACGACAGGCACAGTCTTTCAGAAACAACAACATTTACAATAAAATATGCGACCAGCACACGCTCTTACATTATAGCCATAACGGTGACCCATTGAATGCCCAGAATTGCTACTGGCGAAGGAATTTATCAAGTTCTATAGACAGCATCATCTGGGATTATTTTGATGACCAAAATCTTGGCATCGTTGATTATTCTGATTTTAAAACCACACCTGACATTATGGCTCCTGTATGTCCTGTTGACAGTGTAATTATAAATGATATGGGTGCTGGCACCTTTAATATTTCTTGGGCATCTAACAAAGAGACTGATATTGCGGGATATAAAGTCTATTGGGGTACTTCTACAGGGTATTCCTTTACAAATGTTACAGACGTTGGGAATGTGCTAAATTATACCCTTTCGGGATTAACACCTTATGATACTATTGCAATTACTGCTTACGACAATCAAGCTGATGGAACTGACGACCAGTTGGAAGGTCATGAAAGTTGGTTCAGTGGAAATTACAATGCCCCTTATCCTACTATTGTAAGATATGGTAATATGCTTCAATGTTTACCTGCATTTACTACCTATCAATGGTACGACACAATTGGTATTATCCCAAATGCCACACAACAACAATACAATCCGATTGTTTCAGGTACCTATTATGTGATTGTTTCAGATAACGGCGGCTGTACGGCCACATCTTTACCTTATGATATTGTTCTAACACAAATCAATTCTGCAAATAATCTTTCTTCTTTACAGATTTTTCCGAATCCAACAAGCTCAAATTTCACTATTAATATTCCTTTTGGGACAGAAGAGATAGTAATATATAATTCACTTGGGCAAATAGTCGAACAAATAATTGTTGAGGGTCAATCTGTATTAAATTTTTCACTTGAAAACCCCGGAATTTATTTTATTAAAGTTATTACAGATAAAGGATTTACTAATAAGAAAATAGTTGTCTGTAAATGACATGAGAAAGTGTCGGAGCTAAGAAATATATCACATCAGTATTAGTCCATGATGCAATGCACCGAAAATCCTAACTCTGTAATAATTTCATCAACGTTTATTAAATAAGTTCGCCTTGTAACCTTCCCAAATCTCATAAATAATCGTACTTTTTGAAAGATTAAAAGCAAATACTTAAAATACTTGATTTGCAAATTGCAAATAGGAAAATTATTTTTCATAAACTAATTTTAATCGTTTTTCTATGATTTAATGAATTATTCTTTTATTTTTGTTATGCATATAATACCAAACCGCTAACAAGAAAAATGAAATTGAAATTGTTAGCTGGTTTGGT
>CAZVOS010000458.1:0-3536 GCA_964628845.1 uncultured Bacteroidales bacterium
TGTGTACCGCTATATACCTTCACCACATACGATATGGCAAAACATTTATAAATTACCTCCTGCACACTACATTATTGTTAAAAACAATGATGTCATAAATGCTGAGCCATACTGGCAATTGACAACTGAAAATAAAGCAGAAAATCCCGAAGAGATTATCGAGAAAACCAACTACCTCCTTTATGAATCTGTAAAAAAACATATCCAAAGTGATGTCCCCGTGGGTTCTTTTCTGAGTGGTGGTTACGACTCAAGTGCACTGGTGTATTATCTGCATTGCCTTAAATATCCTGCTGATACTTTTTCTATTGGTTTTGAAAATTGGGAACAAAGCGAACACCGTTATGCCGAGATGGTAGCCGATACCTTTAAAATGAAAAACAAAGCTATTATAATAGGAAAGGAGTCGCTCAATCTGCTCGAACATCTGAGTTATGTGTATGATGAGCCCATTGCGGATATTTCCATCATTCCTACTTATGTTGTGAGTAAGCTGGCTTCTGAAGATGTAAAAACAGTATTATCAGGCGAAGGGGCCGATGAACTCTTTTGCGGTTATACATGGCATAATGAAATAGTAAATAATGTATCAAATCTCGGATTTTTAAAGGGACTTTTAAACCGCTTTTCTGATAACGCACTCCCTTTTCTGGTCAAGCAATACAGCGAAGCTATGGCCATGGGCTTGTTTGACAAAAAACAACTTAAAGCACTTATTTCTAGGGATTGTCATAAATATCTTAGAGAAAATCCTTTCTGGTTTTATAATGCACATTATAACAAAAATTTATCAGGCATTAAACAAATACAGTATCTCGATATCAAAACATTTATGGGAGAGCTTGTACTTACAAAAATAGACCGCGCAAGCATGGCCAACAAGCTCGAAGTACGTGTGCCTTTTCTCGAACATCAGTTGTTTGACTATATTTTTAATCTGGATGCTCAGTCCTATTATAAACCAGAATTTACAAAATACCTCCTATACCAGAATCTCAAAGAACATCTGGCCGAAGTGATTTTAAAACGAAAAAAACAGGGCTTTGTTGGCCCCGACAGTTATTATCAGGATATTGAGTTTTATAAATACTTTTTGTTAGAGGGGTATCTGATAAAAGAAGGATTGCTTAACAGAGATACGCTTTTATCATACCTGAAGCAAAAAGACCACTGGCGTTTGTGGAAAGTCCTTATCATGGAGCTGTGGTACAAAAAATGGATGACTTGAGATTCAGTATATTCTTGAATTATTTAAATAAAAAAGCAATGCCTTTTAAACAGCGATGGACAAATTATATTCAATATTTAATACTTCTTTTATTGTTGTATTTTGTACTGTTTATCAAATTGGGTAATTTCCAAATCAGATGGTGGGATGAGTCTGTGTTCGCTGTCAATTCTTACGAAATGTTTCAGAATGGGAAATATTTTTCATTGTATTTTGATAATATGCCCGATTTTTTCAACCTGAAGCCCCCTTTAAGCTTTTGGCTCCAACTTATATTCATTAAAATTTTCGGATATTCCGAATTGTCGTTACGGCTTCCCTCTGCAATAGCTGCCGGCTTAACTGTTATTATCACATTCAGATTCGTTTCGCAATATTTCAACTATGTATGGGCATGGTTCAGTGCGTTAATCCTAATAACTTCATCGGGCTTTATCGGATTTCATACAGCACGAACAGCCGATTCAGATGCACTCCTGACACTATTCCTGTTATTAACAAATCTGTATTTTATAAAATTTATTATTACTCAAAACAAAATTTATATTGTCTTTTTCTTTGCATTTCTCTTACTTTCTTTTTCTACAAAATCATTTGCTTCTTTATTCTTTAGCCCGGCATACCTTTTCATTATTATACAAAAAAGAATGTTGAAACAATTTATTGTCAATTGGAAATTTTTAATTTCTCTGCTTTTCTTTGTGGGCATAGCTCTTAGCTTACTTATTCTGAGAGAGAAAGACACACCCGGCTATATCAATGCACTAATCTTTAGTGATATAAGCCGTTTTTCAAATACAATATGGAGTGAACACAAACACGATACATTATTTTATCTGTATAATTTGTTCGAAACACGTTTTGCTTTTTGGTCTGTTTTTTTTGTAACCGGCTCGGTTTTACTGATATTCAAAAATAATTCTTTAAAAAAACAAATACTTTATTTCTTCTTTGTTTTGATACTGCTCTATTTTATTATTATTTCTTTATCTCTTACCAAACTCTATTGGTACGACATGCCTTTATTTCCGTACCTTTCTGTAATTGCAGCATATCCACTTTATATGCTTATAGAAAGTATAAGATATAGAGAAAATCAACTGACTTTAACAGTCAAGTATTTCATTATTTGCTTATGTTTTATGTATCCTTATACCATTGTCTTTAATAAATCTCAAGCCAATACCATCCCAATTGCTGAAAAACACATGGAAGCCAATGAAATATTCATACATAAAAAATTTAAAAAACAAGAATCAATGGATGGGGTAAAGATTTACTATACCGGCTGGAAGGGGGGCTTGCTTTTTTATAAATATAAATTGGCTGAAAACAATCAAATCATTCATCTGACAAATGATTTTAATAATATATTGATTAATGATAAAGTATTGGTTTGCAACGACAGTTTAAAAATTCAGCTTTCAGATACTTACAACATTATTCTTGAAGAAAGTTGTTTAAATGCATATTTATATTCTATTTCATCTAAAAAATAAGGTTTATGTGGTTTCAAAAAAAAACAGATTTGAATAAAAAAAACAAGGAACTTTATAATGCTTACAGACATATATCGCACGCTAAATACCTCTGTCATGCCCCCTTTAAAAGTTTGTATATCGGTATGGATGGTGTGATAACCCCATGCTGTTACAACCGCTGGTATGTACTTGGAACATATCCCCATCAGCAACTCGACGAAATCTGGAAGGGCAAAAAGATTGGGAATATGCGTCATGCAATGAAACAGTTTGATTTTAGTATGGGTTGCGATGTATGTAAACAGGATTTTGAAACACAAAATTTTTTAAGTGTTAAGGCCCTTCAATATGATGGATTACCTTTACCCATTTCACAACCACTTATACTGGAATTTGAAGCCGATAATACCTGCAATCTCGCATGTGTGATGTGCGATGAACAACATTCGTCTGTGATACAAAAAAGCAAATCATCTTATATCAAAAAAGAAAATGTATATGGGCAGGATTTTATTAAACAACTGAACCCTTGGTTGAAACATCTTGTGGATGCCCGCTTTAACGGTGGAGAACCGTTTTTAAGCAAATTGTATATGCAAATATGGGAAAATATTATCAGTATAAATCCTTCATGTACAATTTCAGTACAAACAAATGGCACAATACTTAATGAAAACATTAAGGGCATCCTTTATAAAGGACGATTTAATATTTCTGTATCCTTAGATGCACTTGATAATAAAATTTATCAAACTGTTAGACCTCAAGCCGATTTTGAGAAACTTATGGGCAATATTGATTTCTTTATAAACTATTGCAAGCAGAAA
>CAZVOS010000459.1:0-3521 GCA_964628845.1 uncultured Bacteroidales bacterium
ATCTTATTGCACAAAACATAGGTAAAACATTTTTTACATTAAGTGCCATTAATTCAGGGGTTAAAGATGTAAGAGATGTGATTGAAAAAGCTAAAACAGAGGATACTGCGCCCCTATTATTTATTGATGAGATTCATCGGTTTAATAAATCGCAACAGGACTCATTACTAGGTGCCGTAGAAAAGGGGAGCATCATACTGATTGGTGCTACCACAGAAAATCCATCATTTGAGGTGATAGCACCTCTGTTGTCCCGTTGCCATGTGTATGTGCTTAAAAGCTTTGATGAAAAAGCCCTGAACATGTTTATTGATAGAGCAATAAGTTTTTATCTTGAGAATTATAAAATTAAAGTTAATCTAAAAGAGCGTGAGGCACTTTTCCAATTATCGGGAGGAGATGCCAGAAAAGTATTTAATGCTTTTGAGCTGGCTGTAAATATTAATAATAATGAACAAACTAATGAAATATTTCTGGATAATAAAAAGATACTTGAGGCCATACAACAAAATATAGCACTATACGACAAGTCAGGTGAAATGCATTATGATGTCATATCTGCCTTTATTAAATCCATACGTGGCAGCGACCCTAATGCGGCTGTTTATTGGTTGCTCAGGATGGTGGAGTCGGGAGAAGACCCCAAATTTATTGCAAGACGTATGCTGATACTTGCCAGTGAGGATATAGGTAATGCCAATCCCAATGCTTTATTACTGGCAAATAATTGTTTTCAGGCAATAAATGTAATTGGTTATCCCGAATGTACATTGATTTTATCCCAAACGGCTATTTATCTCGCATGCTCACCTAAGAGCAATGCTTCTTATATGGCTATTCAGCATGTTAACGATGTTTTAAAGAAGCACCCCAATCTGAGTGTGCCTCTGCATCTCAGAAATGCCCCAACACATTTGATGAAGAAACTTGATTATGGGAGGAATTATAAGTATGCGCACGATTATGATAATAATTTTATTGTTCAGGATTTTTTGCCTGAAGAGATTAAAGGACATATTTTTTACAAACCAGGTAAAAATGCAAGAGAAAATGAGATGCTGGAGCGTTTGAAAAAACTCTGGAAAGAATATTATAAATATTAAATCTAATAATAAATATTACTTTTAAGGAAAAATAACACGCTATGGAATCGTACAATGGAGATCGGCTTTCGTTTGAAATTAAGGATGGTATTTTATTTTGCACTTTTCACAATGATTTTCTGGATTATTATATTGTAGATGAGGGTATTAAGAAAAGGGTAGAGTTTATAAAAGACCGTTCATTTCCAATGCTTTCTGATTTAAGGAAAGTAAAGGGAATATCAAAAGAAGCTCGTGAGCGGCTATCGGATGATGATGGTTTGATAGGCATTCCAGCACTTGCAATTGTTTATAAGACCAGATTTCAATTATTTGTTATTTCAGTTTACGAATTAATTTACAAACCGAAAATTCCAACAAAATATTTTCGGGATATGGATAAAGCTCATGCATGGCTTCAACAATACAAATAATCTATGCTTAATTTTTTTAGGTGCTAAACTCTCGTCCCTATATAATTCACTTGCTTCGAGAACCTCCTTTCTGCAGTATCAAGGCATCGCAGCACAAGTCGTTCTTATATTAAGATTGATAGTCAGTTGGTATAATATGAAAGAACAAACGAAAATTGGCGAGACGAACTCATTAAATACATATTTCATACCCAAAGGCATGAGATTTTTTTTTACATGATTTTTACCGACATGCTGTCCCTAACGGGACTGAGTAGTAGTTTAATCATACTATAAACTTACTCTCATAATTTTAATGGCAAGATAATAAAATATGATAAATGTAATTATTAATCAAAAAATTATGTCCGACAAGTGTGAATATAATTACTTACTTTTTATAGCGCCTAAAAAAAAATTAACTATAATCTAATCTAATGAAGCTAATGTTAAATAAAAAAATTATATTTGTCATCGTTCAAACTTAAAACATTTTAGTTATGCCAAAAATATCAATAAAAGGGCAAACGATGCCCGAATCGCCCATCAGGAAATTAGTTCCTTATGCTGAAGCAGCAAAAAAAAGAGGAGTAAAGGTGTATCATCTAAATATCGGACAACCTGATATTGAAACACCCCAAATAATGCTTGATGCCTTAAAAAATTACGGCACAAAGGTTATTGAGTATAGTCATTCAGCAGGTATTTTATCGTACCGTCAGCGTTTATGCGAGTATTATAAGAAGAACGACATACATATCAATCCCGAAGAAATCATAGTGGCTGCCGGTGGTTCAGAAGCTATTTTATTTGCTTTTCAAACCTGTCTTAATCCCGAAGATGAGGTCATCATTCCCGAGCCGTTCTATGCCAATTATAACGGCTTCGCAGTGAGTGCAGGTGTTACAGTAAAGCCCATTATTTCCAATATCGAAAATGGTTTTGCCCTACCTCCCGTAAGTGAGTTTGAAAAGCTAATCAGCCCAAAGACCAAAGCCATTATGGTATGCAATCCCAATAATCCCACAGGTTATTTGTATTCGCAGGATGAACTCGAATCTTTATGTGAGCTGGTAAAGAAATACGACCTGTACCTTATTGCTGATGAAGTTTACAGAGAGTTTTGCTATGATGGTTTGAAGCATTTCTCGGTGATGAACCTCAAGGGTATAGATAATAATGTCATTCTCATTGATTCTGTGTCCAAACGGTACAGTGCTTGTGGCGTACGCATTGGCTGTATGATATCGCGCAATAAGGAAGTGATGAAGACGGCTTTGAAATTTGCTCAGGCACGTTTAAGTCCACCATCATTAGGGCAGCATCTTTCCGAAGCTGCAGTTGACACACCTAAGGAGTATTTTAGTATGGTGCTTGAAGAATATCTGAAACGCAGAAATATAGTTGTTGAGTTGTTGAATAAAATTGAAGGTGCTTTTTGTCCCTGTCCCAAAGGGGCTTTCTATACAGTAGCACGCCTGCCTATTGATGATGCCGACAAATTCTGCCAGTGGCTGCTCGAGGACTTCCATTATAACAATGAAACAGTGATGCTTGCACCAGCCACAGGTTTTTATTCCACCAAAGGTACAGGGACGAATGAAATACGTATCAGTTATGTGCTTAAAGCTGAGGATTTGGTAAAATCGATGAAATGCCTTGAAGAAGCACTTAAAGTATATCCAGGAAGAACTATTTAGCTTATGAAAGTATCATTCCCACGTTGGCTTGACGAGCTTAAAAGATTCCAAACATTAAAATCGCAACTCTTCCTGTATGGTAATGTTTACGACTGCTATTACTTTCCTGTCAATTACAAAGAAGTAGAAAACTCTGAACAATTGATATATGCCAAATTCAACAATATAA
The DNA here is from genome assembly GCA_964628845.1 of uncultured Bacteroidales bacterium. Taxonomy (GTDB): domain Bacteria; phylum Bacteroidota; class Bacteroidia; order Bacteroidales; family PXBB01; genus JAKIYU01. The sequence continues at coordinate 3,365 of CAZVOS010000459.1, forward strand.
AGGATTTGTTGCAGCAATATTTTTATTCGGAGGATTATGAAGTAGTCAGTTACATGTATATTATTGACGGTATTGCTATTGAATCTAAAGACGGGAGTGTAACACAAGATAATGTTATTAAAAATCTGAATTTGGGCAGTGAAACAGACAGTTATTT
>CAZVOS010000460.1:0-3509 GCA_964628845.1 uncultured Bacteroidales bacterium
ATATAGCTATCTTAAAATTTAATTCTGCATTGGCAGCATTGAATTGAAAAGCTTTAAGATATTCTTCTAAGGCGTACATATACATTGACTTTCCAATATTTGCGTCTTTACCCTTCTGGTCGCGTATCTCTTTTAGATTCTCTGCTTCATAATATTGCAAATCGCCTTCTTTAATTTGTTTTAAGGCAACTTTTAATTCCTTCTTTGCATGGGGAAAATTCTCTTTGGTAAACTCAATGTTTTGTGCATTTGAAAAACAGTAAATAAGTATTAAAAAGTTAATTGTTATTATTCTTATAATCATCATCCAAAAAATCTTATAATTATTTCAATAAAAAGTACGATAAAATAAAATTCAAAAATACCAAAAATTTTATTTATTTATGATAAATAAATATTAATAGTATTTTAAATTAAAAGAAATATAATTCAATACTGGCCATTATGCCAAATATAATGCTGGCTAAACCGTTGTAAGTAAAAAATAAACTGTTGATTATTTCTGTTTTATATTTTTGTATTTTGTAATGCTGCATTAAAATTAATATAATAAAGATTGCCAAACCTATGTAATAAAAATAACTCTGCGGATTTAATATTATGGCAAATATTATTAAGAACCCTATAGAAACAATATGATTTAAAATGGCAAAAACTTTTGAATAATAAAATCCAAAAACAGATGGGAATGATTTAAGTTTGGCTTTTTTGTCAAAATCAATGTCCTGCAGGGCGTAAATGATATCAAATCCGCTTACCCAGAAGAGTACTGAAAGGGAAAGAACTATTGGCAATAAACTGAATTGATTGCACACTGCAATATAAGCCCCAATGGGTGCAAGTGATAAGCTTAAGCCCAGGAATAAATGGCTGAAGAAAGTAAATCTTTTTGTATAACTGTATGCAAAAATGGTTATTAAAGCCACAGGAGATAGATAGAAGCAAAGCTTATTGATGAAAAATGTTGTTATGCAAAAGAAAATTGAATTAATAAGTATAAATATCTTTACATATTTGACACTGATTTTATTACGTGGAATTTCTCTGTCTCTTGTACGGGGATTGGCACTGTCAAAATCTTTGTCGATGAGCCGATTAAAAGCCATTGCAGCATTCCTTGCCAATACCATGCACAATACTATCAGTATTAATAATTGCATGTTAAGATGTCCACAATCATGTATACCAAGAAAAAAGCCAATAATAGCAAATGGCAATGCAAATATGGTATGACTGAATTTAACCAGTGAAAAATAAATTTTAAAACTTTTCAGCATCTGTTAAATTGAGACTTAGCAATGTAATTCATTCTCAACAGGAGCGCATTTGATTTTCTTGCCATATTTTTTAATTATATAAAGATAAATCGAATAAACAGCAAAACCACAAAGAATACCCAACAACGCTCCAGCAAAAATATCTGCAGGATAATGAACCCCAAGATAAACCCTGCTGTATGCAATGAGTGTTGCCCATACAAAAAGAAGAACTGAGAAAGAGAAATGGTCTTTTCTTAAAATAAGAAAAAAGTAAGTGGCAATACCAAAAAAATTGGCTGCATGCGAAGAAACAAATCCATATTTTCCACCACATTTATTATGGATAATATGAACCAAACCTTGCAAATCAGGAGCATGACAGGGGCGGAGGCGTTGGAATACATTTTTAAATAGATGCACTGATGACATGTCGCTTAATGTTATTAATAAAGCAATAAGTAAGATTATAAAGACACTTCCTGTCTTGTATTTCTTAATAATAAAAAATAATAAAAGGAAATAAACAGGGAGCCAAGTAATAGCTTTGCTTACCCACCACATTACTTCATCAAAAAAAATGTTATGAGCCCCATTAATTAAAAGGAAAATGTCTTTATCGAATTTTAAAAGTGCCTCATACATAATAATTTATGAGTTTAAAGTGTGCCACAGCAAGTCTTTTAATTCTTCAAGCCCTTTTTGAGCTACAGAAGAGATAAATACAGTTGGAATCTCAGGTAGTTTGTTATTTATCTTATTAAGTTCTTTTTCATTTAATAAATCAGTTTTTGTAATGGCTAATATGTGTTTTTTGTCGAGTAGTTCTTTATTATAGAGTTTTAACTCATTTAATAAAGTATTATATTCTTTTTTAATATTTTTTGTATTGCAAGGAACCATAAAAAGGAGGATGGAATTTCTCTCAATATGTCTTAAGAACCTTAAGCCCAAACCCTTTCCTTCGTGTGCACCTTCAATAATACCAGGAATGTCAGCCATTACAAAGGACTTGTAATTGTGGTACGAAACAATGCCAAGGTTAGGTGTTAATGTTGTAAAAGGATAATCAGCGATGAGAGGTTTGGCTGCTGTAACAACCGACAATAAAGTGGATTTGCCTGCATTAGGGAAGCCCACTAAGCCAACATCAGCAAGTATTTTTAGTTCAAAGTAAAAGAATCTTTCTTTACCTTCTTCACCTGGTTGTGCATAACGGGGTGTTTGATTGGTGGCTGTTTTAAAATGCTGGTTGCCTAAGCCACCCCTGCCTCCTTCCAAAATGACATGTTTCTGTTCGTCTTCAGTTACTTCAAAAACAAATTCATTGGTATCAGCATCTTTAATAACTGTCCCAAGTGGTACTTCAATAATAATATCCTGTCCATAGGCGCCTGAACGCTGTGCCTTAGAACCACTTTCTCCATTAGTGGCTATCTTATGTTTTTGATATTTAAGATGCAATAGTGTCCATAATTGTTTATTACCCTTTACGATAATACTTCCTCCATGACCGCCATCACCTCCATCGGGTCCTCCCCGCGGAATATATTTAGCCCGCATAAGATGTGCTGAGCCAGCTCCTCCATTGCCAGAACGACAATAAATTTTTACTAAATCAATAAAATTAGATGACATTGATGTTTCTTGAATTGAAATAATTTATACTTGATAATGCTATGTTATTGAAAACTTCCTCAACAGAAGCCATACCACTCACTTTTATAAGTCTATCTTTTGAAATGTAATACTCTAGCAAAGGATAAGTCTCATTTTTATATATTGCTATTCTGTTTTTTAAAATATCAATGGTGTCGTCTGTTCTGTCTGAGTTCTGACAACGTTTAAACATACGTTCAAGTAAAATGCTTTCATCCACATCAATATAAATAACAAGTGATATTTCTAAATTTTTCTTTTTTAATGATTTTTCGAGCATCTGTGCCTGATGTTCTGTTCTCGGAAATCCATCAAAAATAACTCCTTTGTTGGAAGCTCTCATGGTGGCTTTACGATATATTTCTTTTAAAACAATATCATCTGGTACAAGCATTCCTTTATCAATGTATGATTTAACAATCCTACCAAGCTGTGTTTGTTTTTTAATTTCATTACGGAAATGGTCTCCAGTAGAGAGGTGCGTCAAATCAAATAATGAAGCGAGTTTTTCTGATTGAGTCCCTTTTCCCGAACAAGGTGCTCCTAAAATAATTATATTTAACATAAATCTATTCTGAAATCTTATATATATCA
>CAZVOS010000461.1:0-3509 GCA_964628845.1 uncultured Bacteroidales bacterium
TATCTGCAATTTGGAGCTTCTGCGGCTTTTGTGCAAAAAATGATTAATTCTAATAATTATGTTTTTTCAGAACAACTCGATCAAATAAATGGAATTGTTACTCAAACAAGCTCTTTTGTATTGCCAACAAATAAACTTTCATATCCAGATGTATCTTCTGGTCTGCTTTTCGAAAATCGTAATTTTCTTAAAACTTATTCTAACAGCAAAGCAAACCTGATAATGGGTATAGCAGCCCATCATCTGTTTCAGCCAGATGACTCTTTTTATAATACAAATGCAAAGATTCCTATAAAATGGGTAATGCATGCAAGCGCCGAAATACCATTAAATATTAACAAAAGTGATTTTACTTTTTTACCTGGCATTCAAATTCAAAAACAAGCCCAATTCAATACCTTCTTTGCAGGGTCAAATTTTTATTGTGATAAACTTATTTTTGGTGCTTGGTTCAGAAGATTTAAAACTTGGGATGCCATTGCCATTGTTGCCGGATGCGTGTTAGGCGAAAAACTATTTTTTTCTTATGCGTATGATATAACAATATCAAGATTATCAACCAACACAGGAGGCTCTCATGAAATTTCAATAGTATATAAAGTCGATAATTTATTAAAAGCTATTGGCTTAAAACAAGATTGTAAGAACGCTGGAACATTTTGAAGATTATTAATTTTAAATTTAAAATGCGAAGCTTACAATTTGCAATTTTAATGATAGAGAATCATAAACAGATGAAATAAAAAAACTTAAATCAATTGCTGATATACCTGCTAATTATTTTTAAATCTCTTTATCGTAACTATATATCTACCCGTGTTATTTAGATATTCGCTTTCCTCGCCTCGTTCATACTTTTTTTCACTTCCTTCGGGAATAATAAAAAAAAGGTATGAGCCCAAATTATCATTCCCAATAATTTCAGGAAAAAGAGTGGCTTTTTTAATATATTCATCAATTTTTTTTATATCCATAGTTGCTGAGTCTTTTAATGCGTAATACAGACCCCATGCCTCGTGAGAGCCACTGGCATCAGCGCATTTTGTGTCATTATCCCAACAAACTCTGCCTTTAATTTCTAATATATAAATAGAATCTTCTTGAATTTGTATATATTCAGGAGTAACTGCATCTTTACCCTTCACATTGATGCTTGTGATAATAGTGTCAGTTGTTTGCGACATCGCATCAAAAAAATAAAATGCAAAAAATACCAATAACAAATTCTTAAAAAATAAACCACTGTTAATTTTTTTTTTGGTTGTTTTTTTTAGTGTTTTCATAATATTTGATTTTTATTTATTAATAGATTTTTTTTCTTTTTTAATTATTATTTTATATTCTCCATTATTATCTCCGTATGCAGTTGTATCGACTTTATTATCTTGGCTGTCTTCTATAAAAAAGAATAAATTATTGCCCTTATTAACATCTCCATCAATAATTAATGAATCAACATATTTCTTCGAATTATTTACAATATCATCAAGGGTAACCGTTTTTTCAGGGGGTTTAGTTGTATATTTTAAACCTTTTGATTTAGCACTGCCTTTAGGACCTGAACAATAATTTATGTCATTCCCCCGCCAGCATACAGTGCCACTGGCAATAATTCTATAGTTATATCCTTCCTCTAATTTAAGATTAGAATATGTAATAGGTTTTGTTCCGTAAACTATAATGGTGTCAGATTTGGGCACTGTGTCAATTTTAATTATTTTTATTTTTTTGTTCACATCATTAGTATCTTCTAGGTTTGAAGTATCTGGTACTAAAGTACTATCCACCAAATTAACACCCCCTGAAGTAGTATCTTTATTTTGCTCTACTTCAGGTTTTAACCATGCATTCTTGTATAATACAATACCTGTAACAATAAGCAATGCTGCTGTTATTATCGCAATAAAAAGTTTCGTTTTATTTTTTTGACTATTAAGTTCAAAAATTTTAAAATTACCACTTCCATGCTGAGGAGGCTCCATAGGCCTTTCATTATCTTTTTTATATAATTCTACAATTTTACATCCAATATCCCAAGCTTTAATTTCATTTTTTTCTTTTTGCTGAGATAAATATTTGATTGTTTCTACAAGATGGCTTGTAAGGATAGTTGAATTTTCTTTTTCATAAGCGGTTGCATCAGCTGGGCTTGAAGCTATAATATATCTTTTCTCATTATTTGTTGGTATGTCGGTAACTAAAGTTTTTATTATTTTGCCTGCATTACAACAATCTAAGAAATATACACTCTTATTTTTAATATTCTTAATTATTTCAATAAAATCTTCTCCAGAAAATCCATTATGAATTTGATCATCTTTCAACTCAATATCATGATTGGCAAAAAACAAATTATCAGAATAAACAAATCCATGCCCTATATAAAAAAACAAGAAAACATCATTATCCTGAATTTGCCTATTTTTTTTATCGTCACCTTTAAAACTACAATCTGATATAATGTTAAAGCAATTCTTAATGTTTTCTTCAGTAGCATCAGCTCCTGTTAATGTTTTAAAAAAGAAAGTATTAGAATGTTTTTTTAAAAAAACTTCTAAAGTTAATTTAATGGTTCTACAATCTGTTTCAGGGCATCTTAGGGGATTGAGACCGAGGTTTGCATAATTTTCACCATTATTTACTGCAACAAATAAGCAAAAAACTACCATTTTAAAAAAAATAAAAATTGTATTAAGTAAATAATATTGACTATCGATACAAAATTAAAAATTAAAATCATTATTTAAATGAAATTGTCATTAAATCTTTCGATAATGAAATCATTAATGCGTTTATGTAAAATTTTAAAAAAAATAAAAAGTCAAAATAAAGGAGTGTTCATTTAACCCCAATTCTAATACTTAGGAAAAAAAGTAGAATAAAACATCTGACAATGATATTGCAGCAAAAAGCGTTTGTTAAAAAAACTCAACATAGTAACTAATTATATTTTAATTACTTAGAATAAGTTAGATGGAAATGATGTTTCAAAAGTGAAAACCTTGTCATGCTGAGTGAAACGAAGAATCTGAATATCAATATATTAAAATTTATCACAATATTTTCACTTTACATTTACATTGGCGTAGCCGAAATGAAGTGAATGTGTTTAAAATGATAAATACGAATGCTTTGAAACATCCTCTATCAGGTGCAATCTTCAAAACAACATCCTGGTATCTCAATAATATCAAGGTTGTTAGATACTTCATCCGTAAAAGGAGATGTAGTGGCGGTGCAAATAAAAAATGCATCATTTAAGTCAAGAGAAACATCAACAAATTTATCTCTGAATGCGATGTTATTGTAAGGGTTAATCAAATTTAAGAAATCGGATGTGTTTTCAGGTAAAAGCTGGTCGATATTTGTTATAATGACAACGGGATTTAAGCTTTTGCAACGCACAATACCAGAGAAAATGCAACCGGGTTGTGCCTCGCCGGATATGGGGGGTGACCCAAATAAGTAAGATTGGTTTTTAAATAATCGGGCATCTATCGAAAAAACAG
>CAZVOS010000462.1:0-3482 GCA_964628845.1 uncultured Bacteroidales bacterium
TTAACTTATTTATAGAGGATTGTATAAAAATCAACATACAACCCATTCTGGTTTATGTTCCAGAATATATTGAAGGTCAGAAATTTACTAAAAACAGACAAGAAATTATTGATATCTTTAAAACTATTTCCGAAAAACACCACATACCTTTTTTTGATTATTCGGATGATGAGATGTGTCTTTATAAAGAAAACTTTTACAACGCATCACACCTCAATAAAAAAGGTTCTGAAAAGTTCACTTATAAATTTGTTGATGATTTAATAGGACACCCTGCTTTAAAAAATTTACAAAAAATTAACTGATACCACTCTTTTTAATCATCCCATCCACTATCATGATAATTAGCTATAAAGGAAACATTTAATTTTATTGCTGTTTCTTTGGCAAAATCAACTGCTTGTTTGGCATGCGAAAAAACAGATACAAGCTGACGCTTTGAATTTTTATCATCAGTCAGATATACTTCATAGGTTTTATTTTCCTGCCTTAATGACCTGTTTGAACGGCTATATGTCATATTGACTTTATTGACTTTTAATACCGTAATATTTTTATATGTTGAAATATCAATCCAGTTATTTTTTTTTATGAAACCAAAATATTTATAATAATTATTAAGTTTTTTTTGCCTTAAATCTAATATAATTCCTGTGGTTGTTAAAACACTAAAAAAACCAAAAAGCACAAATACAGCAGACGCAATATAACCGCTGATTTGCATAGTTAAAAATGGAAAAATAGCCAACACAATAAATGCATAACCACTGGCTACCATAGAAGGCACACAAGCTCTTCCCAGTTTACAAACGACTACATCATCTGATTTACTGTTCACTTATAATGGTTTTTAATGAAAAATAAATCCATGTTCAAATTTAAAAATTTTTACACAATAAAAATTTTGAGTTCTTAAAATTATTTAAAAAAAATCATATATATATTTAATTTTATAATTTTTGTTTGTACAAAGCCGTTATTTTTAATAGAAAAATACATAAACCTTTAAAGTAACAAGATTATGAGAAAAATAATTGTATTGTTAGTTGTTGTGATTCTTTTTGCATTTAAACCGTCTGATAACACAGTAAATATTGATGAAGCCATAAAAAATGGATTGGTAAGCTGCAGTGTAACCTCAAATAAGGAGAGTACACATTATATAAAACCATTATTAATCACGTTAACAAATTTAAAGAGCACACCTATAAGTGTAAAAATACCTAGTGGTATGCAATTTAATCCTGAAGAGGATGAATATCAAAATCTTATCATTACACAGGAAGAGCTTATGGCACTCAACCCAGGCAAATCGCTAAGCATTCCATTATTTGCCATGTGTACCGAAAATCACGACAAAGCTCCCAGTTCGGATATAAGATACAAATTGGGCAAACAAGCCGATGAAAAAGTAAGCACACTGGCACAATACATATCTAAAAATAAACTACACGACCCGCTCGGACAAAGTGCTATTTGGGCTATGACCTGTGGCACTCCCCTCGAAGATATAGCAGGTTTCGACACCACCGCAGCAAAAGAACTTATCAAATATGTGGCTCATGCCCTCAACAAACCCATTCCTCCACCACCCGCACCTGATGATACCAGACGCAATTATTACACAACTAATTACAGTGTTAGCATGCATGGTGCTTTTAATTACAATTTTTCCAAGAAGACATCGGTAACTATAGCCATGTTCAACGAAAATAATATTGTGGTGCGTGAACTCTACCGCAATCCTGAAGAAAACCCAGGCAAACATAAACTCGAATATACATTCGATGCCACAGAATATACCGACGACTTTTATTATTTACGTCTGATAGCCGATGGAGAAATCATCTTAAATGGAAAAATTGACAATAGAAATGATTTTGACATGCCTCAACGCAATTAATTTATAATCCTTCTCAATGCTTCCCTTTTGCTAAGTGGCTTTAATGGTGTACTATTCACAAAATCAATAACGGCTTGAGCATTTGTTTTGGCATATTCGCGCAAAGCCCAGCCAATCGCCTTTTGAATAAAAAACTCTTTTGAAGAGGTAAGCGGCTCAATAAATGAAAATAAAAGTGCAGGAGCCGTTTCTTTTTTATATTTCAGTTGGAACAGTATACATGTACGTTGCAGCCATATATTTCCTGAAGCCATCCATTTTGAAGTTATTATGGGTATTTGCTCCGGAAAATTTTTAAAATAATATCCCACAAGGTTGGCTGCAATAAAATCAATAGTGTCCCACCATGATTTTGAGGTAATGATGTTTTCGTAACAATTAATATCTTCCTCCTTTATTTTTTTTCTAAAGCGGAACAGAAGTTCCATAGCATAATACTGCATTTCTCTTTCGGGCATTTCCCATAACAATTTTACCACTTCATAAAGTTGATTCTGTGGTGGAAATCCATTAAGTGCCTGGAATTCTTTGTTTATGATATCTCTTTGAGGGCGTTTGATGCCGAATGCCTTGAATTTGTTTTTCATGTATTTTTCCATCCCTAAAGCCGTTTCGGGATTCCTATGTTGCATATAAAGAGCTCTTAAGCTCTCAGTATAGACTTTTGGTATAAACGCTGTGTGCATCTGTAAGTTTTTTTTAATACTATTTTATAACAACAAATTTATTTAAAAGTACACCACAATTGGTGTGTATTTTAATTAAGTAAAAACCTGAATGTAGAGAAGTATTTAATTCAATTTTTGGATTCTCATTTTCGAAAATACCCTTTTGAACGAGACAGTTGAGTTGGGAAATTATTTCATAATGTTCAGGTATTATATTTTCGGTAAAACACAGTGTTAATACATCTCTTACAGGGTTGGGATAGATATGTATTTCATGTATATTATTTCCTGCAATAATTCCTGTATTATAGCAATGCCCCGGCAGATTACCATCGAGCCATTGGAGTCGGTTACGGAACCATTTTTTAAGGGCTTGAATTTCTCCTGAATATGTCTGTGGAATTGGTTGCGGATTAGGCCATACATAGGTTCCCAAGATAGGCCACTGTTCGAAATTGCGTGCCTGTGCATAGTTTAAGTAATTATTTATGGAATCAATATAGCCAAAAATGGATGTGGTATCAAGCAAGGTGGTGCGCAATTGTTCCCAGCGGCATTTTATGGCATTTGTAAAAACAGTATCTGTCAGGAATTTCTCCCACCAGAAAGGCAACTGCCAGCCATCGCCATCACAGATATTACCAAATTGGTAAGCCCATCCAATGAAGTCGTCGCCGCCGCAATAGTCTGCATTGCGGTAAGCCAGGTCGAAATCCCACACCGGGCCCATCACCAGTTTACCACCTTTAGTGTTTCTGTCCTTGAAAAAGAAAGCACTTAAGCGGTACCCATCCACATTTTTACTTAATTCATTTATTAAGAAATAATCAACAAATGAGTTCAGGTCGGCATATTTGTAATATCCTGTAATGGGATTATTGAACTGCGGGCTGTTGAGAACGGTTTCAAAA
>CAZVOS010000463.1:0-3480 GCA_964628845.1 uncultured Bacteroidales bacterium
CCAGCTTTTCCAGTCAGAAAAACATTATGATGGGTATACTGAACAAATTCAAATGCCAGTTTTAAAAAATCGTTCTCAATATCAGCCATATCAAATTTTAAACTGTTTATTTTAATAGTTACAAATGTATAATATTTTATTAAATACGGCCATTCAAGTTATTAACAAATTTTAACTTGGTCTTAATAAGAAAGATAAAGAATATTAGTATTATTTTAGTTAATTTTGCAGTCGAAAATAAATGATTATTAACTTAAAAAATTATATACCATGTTAACAAAAAGATTAGAAACAATAATGAATGAACAAATAGGCAAGGAGGCCTATTCGTCAAATTTATACTTAGCCATGGCATCATGGGCAGAAACGCAGGGATACGAAGGTATTGCCAATTGGTTTTATGCACAAGCTGGAGAAGAACACATGCACATGCTTAAATTTGTACGTTTTATTAATGAAAAAGGGGGCAAAGCCATCATACCCGAATTGGAAAAACCACCTGTAGATTATCCCAATGTAAAACATATTTTTGCTGAAGCATTGAAGCATGAACAATATATTACAGCATCTATTAACGAGATTTTACATATTGCCATTGAGGAAAAGGATTTTTCATCACAAAACTGGCTGCAATGGTTTGTATCAGAACAAACAGAAGAAGAGGCCTCAGTACAAAGAATCATTGACAAACTTAACATTGTGGGCGAGCATAATATGTATATGTTCGACAGGGATATCATGACGTTAAGGGCTCCTGCAAATGCTGCTGAATAATGCTCAGAATAAATAATTAAAAAGGCCTTTCATACTGGAAGGTCTTCTTTTATGCCCATACCCCGTCAATGGGCTCGTTGCAGAATTTACATTTATTTTTTACTATATTATTTTCGAGGTTGGTATAGCCCCTTCTAAGAACAAGAACTTTTCCACACTTCGGGCAGATGGTGTTTTCAGCTTCGTGTCCGGGCACATTGCCAATATAAACATATTTTATACCAGCATCTTTGGCTATTTTATAAGCTTTTTCCAAAACCGAAACAGGTGTTACAGGGAGGTGTGTAAGTTTGTACATGGGGCTGAACCTTGAAAAATGTAAGGGAAAATGACCCAAATCATTATTCATAAGCCATTCGCACATGCGTTTAATTGTATCCATATCATCCGACCATTGAGGAACAATAAGATTGGTAATTTCGAGCCATACATTTTCTTCTTTAATTATTTTTAATTTATTTAAAACATATTTTAATTCGCCTTTAGTAAGTTCAAAATGTTTTTTTTCGTCGAATGTTTTCAAATCTATATTGGCTGCATTGATGTATTTACAAAGTTCGCGTAGTGGTTTCTCGTTAATATATCCATTTGACACGAGCACATTAGCAATTTTATTTTCGTGAGCTATCTTAGCAGCATCATACATGTACTCATAAAAAACTACGGGCTCACTGTATGTGTAAGAAATAGAGGCAGCATCATTCTTTTTGGCATATTTAAGCAATTGTTCAGGCCAGATTTCATAATTTCTTGTTTCGTGAGGACCTACCTGTGAGATAGACCAGTTTTGACAATTAAGGCATCTGAAATTACAACCGGCAACAGCAAGTGACAAGGATTTTGTTTGAGGGAGAAAGTGTAAAAGGGGTTTCTTTTCGATAGGGTCAATGTTTAAAGTGCAAGGGTTGCCGTAGGCAATAGAATACAATATGCCTTTATAATTGACTTTATTGTTGCAAAAACCCCCACTCCCCTCTTTTATTGTACAGTTATGCGGACACACACCACAAATCACAGCACCGTCTTTTTTCTCATAATAAAACACTTCTTTACTCCATTTCCAGGGTTTATCATCCATAGTTTTTAGTTTTTTTAAAAATTTACTGAAATAATTAGAATGAGCCATTAAAGGATAGCCATACAAAAAAGAAACACCTAAGAGCCCTAACTTCAAAAATTCTCTTTTATCCATTTTTTTCATAATTTCTTAAATATTAGATTCTTAGATGTAGTTTTTTCTTTTAACAAAAATTAAAAATCCGCTTAATATATTAACAAAAGTAATAATAAAACAAGAATTATAAATTCCCAAAAGAGGTATTAAAAAGCAAGAGAACAAAATACCTCCCAATGCAGCCCCTAACATATCAGCACTGTACAATACAGAAGCTGCTTTTGTTTCGTTTACTTTGTAAATGGCTACAGCCATTGCAAATGCGGCTCCAATAGAAACGGCAAATAATAAAGTAAAGGTAAATATACTTAATTGGCTTATTAATGTCAAATCGATGTGATTTAAAAAAATGATAAGCAAGGGTAAGAGTGCCGCCATTAATGCTATAATCCATTGAAAAACCGCAAGCATGACAATTTTATTATTAACTTTTAACCTTATGCATGTAAAGGCGCCCAAAGCGAGACCTGCCATAAAAAGGGCAATAATAAAACCCATGTAACCATACACATAACCATAAATAATCTGAAAAACAATCATGATGATTACTTCAATACCCGTACCTGCTAAACCAGATGTAAACAGACAAAAATTCAAAGGATTAAACCTTAAAATCATGAAAGCAACTATAAGAAAGATAAAAAGAAACAAAAACCACATATTATGATTACTCTGGCTCATCCAGTATTTGTTTTGTATCAAATATGCTGATGGGAAATAATCCTTATTAATATTCACATCCACATCCAGTTCATTTTTCAAACGCTTGCTTCTTATCTCTAAGTCACTGTCATCTATATAGTAAGGATTTACATATTCTGTATCTATATTTCTTTGTTCATACAGATTGGCATACTTCATTGATAATCTGTGCTGAGAGGCGATAAAATAATTCTGTCCTGCAGGAAGAATTAAAACATGTTCAAAAACCTGCCGCATAGTTTTATAAAGCACCGCATGTAATTGCCGGGCATAATCGTTCAGATACTGACCTGATGAAGATAAGCCAATAGAGAAAACACCGGAATTTTCCAATCTTTGAGAAACCGTATTAAAAAATTCAAGTGAATAATACCTGTTAAGTTGTGCATTTAATGGGTCAGGAATATCGGCAATAATGACATCATACTTTTTCTTAGTGGAACGTAAAAACATGACAGGGTCCTGTATTATCACATTAATACCTGTTTCAGGTATTAATTTATATCTTTTTGCAATATCAATCAAATAAGGATTGAAATCGACATAATCAATAGCAATATTGTCGTATTTAAGCAACTCATTAAATGTACCCGAAATTCCCCCAGATATAAGCAATACATTACTGATATTCTGTTTTTGTAACATGGTAAGATGCACCTTTTCTTCTGCTCTTATCACATCATTATCAGAATACATTAATAAGCCATTGTAAAAGAAATTATGCTGCCCATCCATATCTGTAATAGTAATATTTCCATAGGGTGTATCAATATTTTCAATAATTTTCTGGTTCTTAAAGAAATCTTTTTTTGTAATATTATCCAAATCGA
>CAZVOS010000464.1:0-3476 GCA_964628845.1 uncultured Bacteroidales bacterium
TTTTATTTCTGTTGGATTTAGTCCTGCCATTGCTCTTTTATGGCGGCTTATCAGCTATTATCCGTATCTTTTTATTGGCTTTATTATTCTGCCACACTGGCTCAAAAGAGTTCTAAAGAAAAAGAAAAACGAAATTACTGTTTAAAGTTTCTGCTAAAGGGCTTCAATTTTTTTAGCTACCTCTTTCATAAGCCACATAGGCGTTGAAGTGGCACCACAAACACCTACAGAGTAACAGTTTATAAACCAGTCTTCATCCAATTCTTCAATAGTAGAAATAAAATATGAACGTTTATTATTCTTAAGGCAAACATTATATAAAAAAATACCATTAGAACTTTTCTTTCCTCCTACAAAAATAATGACGTCATGTATTCTGGCAAATTTAGAAATCTGTGGTTCACGGTTCGATACTTGTCTGCATATTGTATCATTGGCTTCAATAAAAAGGTTTTTATTCTTTTCTATTCTAAGTTTTAATATTTCTACCAATTCATCAAAACCATCTTTACTTTGAGTGGTCTGGGAAAATAGAATTATAGATTTTTTGAAGTCAATTTTGTAAATATCATCAATTGAATTAATGATGATGGCATTATTGTTAGTTTGGCCTACAAGCCCATTAACTTCAGCATGTCCTTCTTTACCATATATCACAATTTGAGCATCTTTTTTCAGTGCCTCATCATATCCCAGTCGAATTTTATTTTGTAAACGAAGCACTACAGGACATGAAGCATCAATGAGGCGGATGTTATTTTTAACTGCAATGCTGTATGTTTCAGGTGGCTCTCCATGAGCCCTTATCAATACAACAGCATTTTTCAGTTGGGCAAATTCTTCATGGCTGATAATTTTTAAGCCCTTTTCTTTAAGTCTGTCCACTTCCATATTATTATGCACAATATCGCCTAAGCAAAATAAAGTAGGATTTTTCTGTAATTCTTCTTCGGCTGCCTGAATGGCATACACCACACCAAAACAAAAGCCCGAATTGGGATTAATTACAACTTTCATTGTTTATTTTTTAATAAAATCCGACAAATTTGTAGCTATTGAAATATGGTTGGGAGACCCCGACAGATGGTAAGCAGAACGGGCATAAGCGAATTTAAATTTAGATACTCTTATAGCCACTCCCCAAGATAAACCCACTGTTGAAACTCGTGTTGGCACACGCATTTCTTTACTGCGTCTGTAATTATAACCCAGACTAAAGCTCAGGTTTTTTCCTGGTGAGAACTCAGCACCACCTACAATATGTCGAAAGAATTTATCAAGATGCTTCAGGGCTTTGCGTTCAGGTAAGGGTTCTCCTGTTAATGGGTCTGTTGTTGGTTGTGCATACTGTGGTTCAATGTATGTCAGGTCGTATTTTTGTAGGTTCTCTCCAATTAAGAAAAAACGTATGGGTGCTTTTTCTAATTTTTTCGACATACTCAACTGTATTTCAAAAGGTGTTTGTTCTCTGTCGCCATCGCGGAATTTTACAATCTGTCGCCCTATGTTTTTAAAAATAATTGAAGCAGCTAAATCCTTATCGCTGTTAAAGTAGGTTCCACTTACATCAACAGCCAAACCATAAGACTTGTATTCGAATAAAGATGAATAAATATTTTTAAGATTAGCCCCAATACTGAAAGATGAATCTAATTGTCTTCCCCAGCCGAGAATTAAAGCATATTCACCTGCAAAAAAACTGCCGTATGTTTCACCTGTAGCATCAGCATTTGTAAAACGTCCGTAATTAATATACTGCACCCCAGCCGTAAAACTGCCATAATCTTTAAATGTTTTAGAATAGGCAGCAGCACCATAATGTATGTCCGAAAAGTAATCAACAAAACTTAAAGAGATATGGTTATCCATCTTTGGAGTAATCAGTGAAGGGTTAAAAAGGGCTAATCCGATGTCATTATCTTTAACCGACAATGTTGTTGAACCCATGGCTGTCATTCTTGCAGAGTTAGAAAGATTAAGGAAACTATAGGTACTCAATCCCCCAGATTGTGCTTGTGTTATAGCAACATTAAACCATGATATTGTAAGACCTATAAATAATAAATACTTTAACCTCACCTTATTGATATTAACAATTCTTTTAAACGGATATTTTATTTTAATATTGCAAATGTACAAAAATTCAAGAAAAATTGGGATTTAGGGAAAATCATAAACGTATTCTGAAAATTTAAAACTTATACTCAAGATTCTCAAATTCCTTAACCAGCTTGATAAGTTCAACGGCATTCACCTTAAGATGTGAGATAAAATTAAGATTTATCTTTTCAACAGTGTCTATAACGTTTAAATTCAGTTTACATTTTCCGGGGTTATTTTTAATGGCGTCATAAAGTTTTTCAATCCATTTTTCATCTATTAAATCAAGTTTAGTAATCAATGTTATATTGTTAATATTTGTTTCAAACAAGTCGGCAAGCAGACTCATATGATGTACTTTGAGTTCAAATTCATTTTCGTTGTTGTATCTGGTTTGTACTTTAGCTTTAAGGTAAACGAAATAGTCATTTTCAATTAAACTTTTTAAATTAAGATAATCCTGACCGAAGAGATTTATTTTTATTGAATCATTCAAGTCCATTATTGTAAAAGAGCCAAAGGGCTTGCCTGTTTTTCCTGTTTTATGTTGTGCTTCACCTATAATACCTGCAAAACGTATTTCTTTTCCTGATTTATTAAACTCTTTTAAATGTTCTTTAAACTGACTGATTTCATAATTGCAGAATTTTTCCATTTCTATTTTATACATATCAAGGGGGTGCCCTGTAAGGAAAAATCCAATAACTTCTTTTTCGGATTTAAGTTGCTCCAATTTTGACCATGGCTCACAATAAGGTATGTCGGGGTTAGGTATTTCTACAATACTTTCTTCTCCAAAGAGTGACACCTGACTGCTTTGTTGTGCTATTTGATAATTATTGGCATATTTGAGTGCTTTTTCTATAAAATTTGTATCGTCATTCTCGGGTTTATAGAAGTATTGTGCTCTGTGTGCATCTTGGAAGCAATCGAAAGCTCCTGAATAAACAAGTGCTTCAATGCACCTTTTGTTAACATTTCTTAGGTTAATTCTTTTCATAAAATTGAAAAAGTCGGTAAATATCCCGTTGGTTTCTCGTTCCTTAATAATCGACAGAGCTGCATTTTCGCCTACATTTTTGATGGCACCCAGCCCAAAACGTATTTCTCCTTTTTTATTGCCTGTAAAATTGATAAGACTTTCATTAACATCGGGTCCTAGAACAGGTACATTATGACGTAAGCTCTCATTTATGTATGCGGTTATTTCTTTTATATCATTTAGGTTGTGAGTCAGAATGGCAGCCATGTACTCGGCAGGATAATGAGCTTTGAGGTAGGCAGTCTTATAAGCCAGAATGGAATAGGCAGCAGAATGTGAACGGTTAAAGCCGTATTCGGCAAATTTTTCCATCAGGTCGAAGAGCTGGCTGGCT
>CAZVOS010000465.1:0-3475 GCA_964628845.1 uncultured Bacteroidales bacterium
GATACTGTTTATGTAGCCAACTGGGGCGGGTTGAGACCTAATGACCTTACGGCATGTTTTATCAGGGCTTATGATGCCACCGACACCTCAGATGTGCATCTTATCAATTATCTGCCGGCAGGTCTTTGGCATTTTGATATGAGCATTCATTACCCTAAAATGTATGTGGCTTCTGAGTGGTATGGCATTAAAACAGTGGATATTTCTGATATGATGAACCCTGTGGATGAGGGCAACACCTTAACAGGTGGCTGGAATGTAAGCAGCGACTCATGGGGCAATTACCTTGCAGTAGCCAATGAAGGTTACGGCTTTAAGCTCTACGATATTAGTGTTCCTGAAAACCCTGTGCTTATGGGGGTGAAGAACGACCCCGGTTTCTGTTTCAACGCCTGTTTCTCGCACGATGGGCAGTATATTTATACTACCAATATGACTTATCAAGGCATGCGGGTATATAGACGTGATTCGCTTATACAGACTGGCTTTATTCAGCAGGCGGTATGCAATGGCAGATTTCTGGTTGATGGCAACAGGATTTTTTCGGAATTAGATAATAAACTCAATATTATTGATGTCAGCAATCCTTATGCACCCTCTGTAAGTGCTACCCATCTGATGACTATAAACGATATGGCTATTGCGGACAACAAACTTTTTGTGTCGGGCAATGATACTTTGGCCGTTTATGATATTTCGGGTAACAATTTTAGTTTAATTGCTGTTGAGGTCTTTGCTGCTGGTCAGGATGGAGCTATGCTGGCTGTTTACGACAACGACATCTTTATTTTTGTAAAAAACAAAGGATTGCTGCATTATACACTTCAGAACAACGGGGGTTTGTACAGCTTGTATGAGCACCTTACGTTTACACTACCGCAGGGTGAGCCCAGCTTTCTGGCTGCCGACAGCTTTGCCTTGTATGCGGCTTACCGCCTTAAGGGTTTGTATGCTTACGATAAGTTAACTTTGTCTGAAATTGGCTATTACCGCACAGGCCTCGATTACCGTAAATACACCAATATGTACGGTGTTCAGAACCTCTTTTGTAAAAATGAGCTGGTGTTTTTGGTGGAATATTTCTCACAAACATCAATACTTACGGGAGATCCAGAATATTCTGGTGCTGGTGATTTTAAACGTACTCTAGATGAGGTTTTGTTCTATCCCAATCCTGCTCAGGATATTGTTTATATCAATACAGCTCACGTTGACTCACCTAAAAATATGAATCTGCTCGTATATGCACTTGATGGAAAATTCATACTCAAAAAAGCCCTCTTACAGAATTCTGTTACTGATATCAGCACATCTCAATGGGGTAAAGGCGTGTATTTCTTTGTTGTAAGAGAGAATACACACATTCTTACTGTGGAGAAAATTGTCATTAATTAGGTTTTTTTTTGAAAATTCCGTTTTTTAATATTTTAAACATATCCTAATTAAACCAAGTATAAATTTCATTATATCTTTGCATTATAAATTAAAAAAAATATGTTTCATAAAAGCTGTTTCATTTTTATTTTATTATTTGTTTTAACCTCTTGTTCAAAGAACACTGTTTTTGATGAAAATCACAAATTTGAAAACAACACCTGGGCAAAATCTGAAATTGTGAGTTTCGATGTCACTATAGAAGATGTAAGTTTTGCTTACGATGTACTGATTGCCATACGCCACATGTCGGGCTATCCCTTTGCCAATGTGGTTGTAGGTATGACCATCGAAACACCCGCTGGCGAAACCCGCATGATGCAGCACAGCTTAATCATCAGAAATACCGATGGCTCATTCAAAGGGGATGGCTTAGGCGATATATGGGATATAGAAGTCCCTGCTTTCGAAAAATATCTATTTAAAGAAACAGGAACCTATAAATTCAAAATAGAAAACAGGATGCATCTGGCAGAAATGCCGGGGCTTATGTCCATTGGTCTGATATTAAAAAAGTGTGAAGAAGAGGGCTAATGTCCTATGAAAAAAAAAGTTCAAAACGATAAAGAAAATTTTATACGCACTATATTAACATCCTTACCCGGTAAACCTGGTATTTATCAGTTTTATGACAGTACCGAAAAAATTATTTACATAGGCAAAGCCAAAAACCTTAAAAAAAGGGTGTCAAGTTATTTCAACAAAAAGACCTTTGAAAATAACAAGCTGCGTATGCTTGTAAGCAAAATAAGCGACATACGGTTTATTATTGTTGATACCGAATTTGATGCTTTTCTGCTCGAAAACACACTTATAAAAAAACACCAGCCCCGTTATAATGTGTTGCTGAAGGACGACAAGACATTTCCCTGGATTTGCATTAAAAAAGAACCCTTCCCTCGCATTTTCCCTACCAGAACTGTGATTAAAGACGGCTCTGAGTATTATGGGCCCTTTGCTTCTGTGAGAACAATGAATGTGCTTCTGGAGCTTATCCGCCAGATATATGCTTTACGCAATTGCAATTTAAATTTGACACCTGAAAATATAAGCAAGGGAAAATTTAAAGTATGCCTCGAGTATCATATTGGTAAATGCAAAGCCCCCTGCATCAATCTGCAATCAGAAGAGGATTATAATGAATCAATAAAACACATCAGGAACTTGGTAAAGGGCAATATCTCATCTGTAATCCACGAACTTAAAAGTTTGATGAAATCTTATGCCGATACCTACGAATTTGAAAAAGCCCAGCTTGTAAAAGAAAAGCTTGAACTTATTTCAAATTATCAAAGCAAATCGACAGTAGTTAGCACAAGTATTAATAATGTGGATGTGTTCTCGATAGTATCTGATGAACAATCGGCATTTGTCAATTATTTTAAAGTAATTAATGGTGCTGTAAGCCAGTCGCATACTGTAGAATTAAAAAAGAAGCTGGAAGAAAGCGATGACGAACTTATATCTCTCGCTATTACTGATATACGCTTGCGTTTCAGCAGCAATGCCAGTGAAATATTGGTACCTTTTAAACTTTCATTAAGCATACCAGGTGTGAAGTTTATTGTGCCACAGATAGGCGATAAAAAACAACTGCTTTTGCTCTCTGAGAGAAATGTAAAGTATTATATGTTTGAGAAGAAAAAACAAGCATTAAATCAGAAAAAAATAACTCCTTCAGAAAGGATATTGAATACCCTGAAAAGCGATTTGCATATGGAGGTATTGGCCGAACATATAGAATGTTTCGATATTTCTAATATGCAGGGGGACGATGCTGTGGCTTCGATGGTCGTTTTCAGAAACGCTAAGCCCTGCAAGAAAGATTACCGCATCTTTAATATCAAAACAGTGACAGGTCCCAATGATTTTGCATCTATCGAAGAGGTGGTTTACAGGCGTTACAAGCGTATGCTCGCCGAAAAAACGAGCTTGCCACAACTGATCATTGTTGATGGCGGAAAAGGGCAATTAAGCTCTGCTTTAAAAAGCATCGAAAAACTGCAACTCAAGGATAAAATAACAGTAATTGGCATTGCCA
>CAZVOS010000466.1:0-3470 GCA_964628845.1 uncultured Bacteroidales bacterium
ACTTATGGAATTATGTTTGTAGGATGTAATTCCATAAGTTTTTTATTTTATTAATCACATTATGAAAAAAATTAAAACATCATTAATATTGTTATTCCTTTTTTCTGGTTTTATTTATGCACAGGAATCACAAAGTATAAAAAAGATACCTTCTATTGATATTAAGACACTGGATGGCAAAACCGTAAATTCATCTTCCTTTACTAACGATGGCAAGCCCATTATTTTAAGTTTTTGGGCTACATGGTGCCGTCCTTGTTTAAAAGAACTGACAGCTATTAATGATGTATATGAAGAATGGCGGGAAGAAACTGGTGTTAAACTAATAGCTGTTTCAACAGACGATTCCAAAACAGTAAGAAATGTTTCACCAATGGTGAATGGAAAAGAATGGGAATTTGAATTTTATTTGGATGAAAATGGTAACTTTAAAAGAGCCATGAGTGTTAACCTTGTACCTCATACATTTATTCTTAATGGGAACAGCGAAATAGTAGCTCAGTTTACGGCTTTTGGCGAAGGTGGTGAAAAAAAACTTATTGAAGCCGTAAGAAACATTATTAAAGAACAAAACGAAACGAAGTCCCAAAATCCAGAGTAGATTTGCATATTGAATGTTTATACTTTTAAAGATAAATAATACCCTTTCAAATTAAACACAAGCTTAATTTTTTAGTAGATGCTTTTTCAAATTAGTTATAAGTACTTTATTTTACTGTTATCAATATCATGTATTGTTAATTTAAATGCACAGGAGAAAACCGATGCAGGTCATCTGAGTGGTAATTTTCAGAGCGATTTTCAGTATTATAATGCGGATTCGCTTATTGGGGCACCCGATGTCCCCGAAAAAATGCTTTTAAATGCCTTTGCTAATGTAAATTATGTTAAAGGGCATTTTTCGGCAGGCTTAAGATTTGAAAGTTATCAGAATGCCTTACTAGGTTTTGACCCGCGTTATAAAGGTAATGGCATCCCTTATCGTTTTATAAGCTACAATAATTATGGTGTGGAGGTTACTGCCGGCAGTATTTATGAACAATTCGGCAGCGGTCTTGTGCTAAGAAGTTATGAAGAAAGAAACCTCGGTATTGATAATGCCATTGATGGTATAAGAGTTAAAGCAACACCCATTAAGGGTATTGAAATTAAGGCCCTGGCAGGTAACCAACGGTATTATTTCGATAAAGGTCAAGGTATAGTAAGAGGTATTGATGCTGATTTTTCTGTTAATGAAATATTTACTAAACTTAATGATAAAAAAACATTTGTCAGGTTTGGAGGTAGCTTTGTAAGTAAGTACCAGCAAGATAAAGACCCTTTATATTTCCTCCCTAAAAATGTGGGAGCTATGGCTGGCAGAATAAATCTGACAAGTGGAAAAATAAATATCTATTCGGAATATGCCTATAAAATAAACGACCCTTCGGCTATTAATAATTTTATTTATAAACCAGGCGAAGCATTGTATCTTTCTGCTTCTTACTCTCAGAAAGGTCTCGGTATTATGATTGCAGCAAAAAGAATTGACAATATGGACTTCCGTTCCGACCGTTCTGCAACGGCAAACGACCTTCAGATTAATTACATGCCTGCTTTAAGCAAACAACATCTGTATAGTTTCAGTGCCATGTACCCCTACTCTACACAAACAAATGGTGAACTAGGTTTGCAGACAGAAATCACTTATAATTTTAAGAAAAATACAAAATTGGGGGGTAGGTATGGCACAACACTTACATTAAATTTCTCAAAAATTAACGGACTTTACAAGGAGAAAATTAACGACACTACCAACATACAACAGAATGGCACTCTTGGGTATAATGCACCATACAATAAACTTAGTAAAGAAAAATATTTTCAGGATTTTAACATCAGTTTATCAAGAAGGATGAGTAAAAAACTAAGGGCTTTTGTGATGTATATGAATCAATTATATAATATTGATGTTATCGAAAGCCATCCTGGCGAAGGCATTCTTAATGCCCATATTGGTATAGCCGACTTTTCGTATAAAATTAATGATGATAATTCTATACGGTCAGAATTTCAATATATGAATACCAAAGAAGATAATGGCGACTGGGCTATGTTTCTGGCAGAGTATAACCTTAAATCTACATGGTTTTTTGCTCTTGGCGACCAGTATAACTTTGGTAATTCAAATCCTGATAAACGTATCCATTTTTTAAATATTTCAGCAGGTATCACCAAAAATTCAAACCGGTTTTCGGTAACTTATGGGAAACAACGCGAAGGTGTTGTCTGTATTGGAGGTGTGTGCCGTAATGTTCCTGCCACAAATGGCTTTTTAATTACTGTATCGAGCAGCTTCTAAATTTATTATATGAAAAAAATATTTACACTTTTTATTATAGTTACTGTATATTTTACTTCTTGCGATAAGATTGAACAACCTTTTATGAAAGAAAATAATGATGTAGATACTACAGCATGTCCTGTTCCAGACTTTCCATCTTTCAGCAATCCTCAAAAAAAGGTGCTACTCGAAGAATTTACCGGGCATAAATGTCCTAATTGTCCGCTTGGTGGTGCTGCTGCTCATAATTTGTTAAACACATATCAGAACCGACTCGCAGTAGTTGCCATACATGCCGGTTTTTATGCCACTGCCGATAACAATGGACATTTCACTGCCAATTATATTACTGCTGAAGGCGAAGAAATTGCTAACTATTTCAGCGTTACTTTAAACCCTATAGGTATTGTAAACAGAAAAAAATTTAATAACGAATTTCTTATTAATCTTGGCGATTGGAATACAGCCATAGACAATATAATAAATGAACAACCAGAGATGTATATTCAGGTAATCAGTCAATTAAGCCAAACAGATTCCTCCTATTGTATTCATACTAAAGTCAATTATCTTGAGGATTTACAGGGAAATTTTAATCTATGTGTTTTCATAACAGAAAATGATATCATCAGTCCACAAAAAACTACTGATGTTACCAATTATCCTTCAGGTATTATTGAAGATTATGAACACAATCATGTGTTAAGGAAAGTTCTTGGCGGTACCTGGGGTAAAAGCATTGCAACTGGACAGGTATATACTGATAGCTCTTTTGTACAATCATACAAACTTAATATTAATAGTAACTGGAATAAAAGTAATTTAGAAATTATTTCTTTTGTATATGATGTTGACAATGAAGAGGTTATTCAAATGGAACGGGTGCCATTAATTCAATAAGATTATTTATATGAAAATATTATTGGTTGAAGATGAACCAAAAGTAGTTGCTACTATTAAAAAAGGCCTTGAAGAGAAGGGTTATAATGTTTTTATGGCTGCTGATGGCTTAACGGCTAAAAGACTTTTTAATACAGAATCTTTTGATTTGCTTATACTCGATATTCTGCTTCCCGGATTGGATGGTATATCACTTTGTAAATATTTTAAATTTCATAATATTAAATCCTCCTTAAATCTTTTTACT
>CAZVOS010000467.1:0-3451 GCA_964628845.1 uncultured Bacteroidales bacterium
TGCAAAATGAAATGAGGTCTTCAAAGTTTGCAACATTTTTTGCGTGACTTGTTTCTGATGTTGATGCCATAGTTTTTAAAATTTAAATTTATAAATAAAAAGTAAAAAATATTTGGTAAAACTACAATTTTTAATTCTGAAATTGAATAGTACTGATTTTTTGTTTAAAAAAAAGATTTACCAAAAAGCAATAGAATTGTAAAAGAGATATTTGAGCGCTATTATAAACAAGGGGCTTCATTTTGTGAAGCCCCTTGTTGTTTTATAATTTACCTATTTTTATAATTTCACTTTTATTCTTTTATAAATTTCTTAACCGTAATTCCTTTTTTGGTTTCTACTTTTATATAATACATTCCACCTGCAAAGCCTGAAATATTAATTTCTACTTTTTGTTGTTGTATGGATTGTTGTAAAAGTAATTGACCTTGTATATTATAAATTGAAATTTCTTTATCTTTAGTATTATTTAAAGAAGTGTTTTCAATAGTAATGTTATCATTGGCGGGATTTGGGTAAAGAGTAAAGCTATTTGAGTTTTTTATATCTTCTATGCTCGCAATAGCATCTAATTTGGCAAGAAACATATCACTAGAACCAGATGTGCCATTAATATATAAAATATTAGAGTCAAAAGAAATAGAATTGTTATAAAAAAGACCCGTTATATAAACATTACCGGAAGTATTGACAGCAATAGAGTATGAGCGCTCGTCCATGTTAGTATTAACACTTTTAGCCCAAAGCACATTGCCTTCTGAATTGTATTTTGCAAGAAAAATATCTGCATAATCAAGATAAGGTAATGTCGTTGTGCCAAAAGTGAGAGGGCTTGTATAATATCCTGTAATATAAGTATTGCCAGATGTATCAATTGAAATTGAGCATGGAAATTCTGTTCCAACGCCTTCTGCATTTTTTGCCCACAGGACATTTCCAAGGGTATCATATTTAGCAATAAATAAATCTGTAGAGGGAGGGGATGTATTCATTAAATTATAGCCACCAAAAAGAATAACGGAGCTATTAAAGGAGCCCAAGACATAAGGGTAACCTAAATTATCAATTGCAACAGAAATGGCTCCATCATTATTATAACCACCCGCACTTTTTGCCCAAATTACATTTCCTGATGTATCATATTCTGCAATAAACATGTCGTCACCCCCATTACTTATTAAGGGAAAAGAATCTAATGAAATGGAATCACGAAAACCTCCTACGACACAAACATTATTATTGACAGGATTAATAGCAACGAATACAGCCCCAACAGAAGTACTGCCATTAGCATTTTTTGCCCAAAGTGCATTGCCGTCACTATCATACTTTACCACAAACATACCACTATGTGTAAGCGTATCGGAACCAAAAATAATAGAATTACTATAAAAAGTTCCGACAATATAAATATTGCCAAAAGCATCAGCAATAACGGTATTTGCATTATCTAAACTATTGCCACCTACACTTTTTGCCCATATCAAATTGCCTGTAGTATCATATTTAGCAATAAACATATCATAATCATAATCGTAGTTGCCTGTGTCTTTTTTAGTTAATTCAAAAGAACCAAAGGTAATAGTATCACCATTAAAAGAACCAACCACATATACATTTCCGAAATTATCAGTAGTAATTAAAGAAGGGTCTATATATTTATCTCCTCCGGCACTTTTTGCCCATAATACGCCTCCGTTTTCATTGTACTTAGTAATGAATATATTATAATCATCAGAAACAATTCCGGGATTGATTAAGGTAGTAGAGCCAAAAGTTACCGAGTCACTGCCAAACATACCTGCTACATAAATATTTCCTACTAAATCTACAGTTACAGATCTCCCCATTTCAGTATAATCACCACCAAAACTTTTTGCCCACGCCCAATCGGGTGCTTGAGCAAACGAGTATAAATTAGATATTAAACATACAATAACTGTTATGCAAACCTCAATGAATAAACTTTTTGATTTCATCTGTATTATAATTTTAGTTTAAAGACAGATAAAAGACACATAATTGATTATAGATTCTTTTTTTAGTAAACACAATATAATCAATTATGTGTGATTCATCTTATCAGCATTTTTTTAATTATTGTTTAATAATCTTTTTTGTAATAACACTATTATTATCAAATAATTTCATCACATATATTCCTTTAGCGTATTTATCCATGTTAATTGATAGTATTTGCTTCCCTGTAAAATTGGAATAAGTTTTATACAAAATACATTTTCCTGTTATATCAAATATTTCCAAACTAATATCGGTTTTGTCTTTTAAATCAATACTGATTTGAAGCTCTTGTCCATCAATAACAGGATTGGGATAAATTAACACCATTCCGTTATTAAAATTAATTTCATTGACAGCTGTATTTAAGGTAGATAAATCAAACATAGCTAAAAATCCGTCTTGATAAAAAGTACCACATAAAGCACTTTGATAATATGTGCTACCGCCCATGTTTTGCAATGGTATCGGAATATTTGTACTAATTGTAGAACCAACCATATATAATTTTTGATTACTAAAAGTTGCTAATCCAAAACCAACATCAGAACCGACAGTAGTTTGACCTCCACCGTAATATGTAGCCCAGAATGGATTTAATGTTTGATCTAATGCAATTAAAAAAGCATCATCCTGTTCATCTGGAGTATTGGAAAACACAGATTGTTCAAAAAGTGTTGAGGGTGAACTATTGGGTGTGGGAAAATTAGCACTTTGAGTCAGTCCAGTTACATATACTCTATTAGAGTTGTCTGTTTTAATATTATAACCTATATCACCTTTAGAGCCCCCATAATACATGGATTTTATACGATTACCATTGTTGTCGAATTTTGAAATAAACACATCGCCATAATCAATAGTAGTTCCATTACCGTGATTGACATCATAAGGAGAACTGACATTATATTTAGGAAAATCTATGCTTTGTGTAGTGCCTGTAATATATATATTGCCCGCATTGTCAGAGGCAATACCACCTGCATGCTCATAACCAGAACCACCCCAATATGTTGACCATGCAAGCAAACTATTGTTATCAAATTTTGAAACAAAAGCATCATATCCTCCATTATTTGTTGATTGCAAATAACCGCTGCCCTGCATATAATGAAAACCACTTAAAGAATTTGTTGCTCCAAGAATAAAAACATTATTATTATTGTCAATAGTTAAGCTTTCAATTTCACTGTATCCACCAGTACCACCAAATGAAGATACCCATGAAAGAGTATTATTTTGACTAAGTTTCATAATAATACCATTACCAGTAATATCATTAGTAGCACCAGTTAATGGAACATTTGGTGTTGTGCTTTCTCTGCGACCAACTATATATAAATTACCTAAATTATCAACAGCAAGATCATTAGCTTTTTCGTAAGAGCTTCCAGTCCCACCATAATATGTAGCAAATTGTGTTGTGCCATCA
>CAZVOS010000468.1:0-3446 GCA_964628845.1 uncultured Bacteroidales bacterium
TTTTTATTTCTTGTACATTTCCAGCAATAATTGCAGCTTCAAGTAAACTTAGAAGTTGATTGATTTGTATTTTTGCAATTTTAAGCATTTCTTCTCCTAATACATTATCATCCCCAATAATATAATTAAATCTATCCTTATTAAAATGAACGATATTTTCTTTTTTATTTTTCATCTTTTTATTGTAATCTTCGTTAATATATGTTTTGATTATCCTAAGAAGTTGGTATTTTTCGATGGGTTTAGTTATAAAATCATTCATACCAGCTTTCTTACATTTTTCTTTTTCTTCTTTTGTAGCACCAGCAGTTAATGCCACAACAGGTATATTCCTAATGTTTTTATCCTTCATACTTCTTATGGCTTTTGTTGCTTCGATACCATCTAAGTAAGGCATTTGCACATCCATAAAAACAATATTTGTTTTATGTTTTTTTAATAATTCTATAACATCATTTCCATTAGAAGCTTCCAGAATGATTGCATTCGGAATAATACTGAGCATAATGGCTTTTACCACTTCCTGATTCATCTTTACATCTTCAGCAATGAGAATTACAGGCATTAATGCATCAAAATTCATATATCCATTAGAATCAGATTCTTTTATGTATTTATTATCCTTTATAGATAAATCAGTATTGTTAATATTTTTAAGATAATTATACAATTCTTTTGATTTAACAGGTTTAATAATATTATACCTGACACTCATTTTTTTACATTGCTCATAAATCTTACTGTCATCAACAGAGCTATGGAGCAGAATAACGGGCATTTTCTCTATGGTAAGAGGGAGGTTATTCCTAATCATTTTTATGGTTTCGAGACCATCCATAAAGGGCATCTTATAATCAACAATAATTACATCGAAAGGTTCTGATTGCTTTATCATTTTAAAAGCAGATATGCCATCTTCACAAGCAGAAAAATTTATACCCCAATTTTTAAACATGTGTTCCAAAATCATTCTATTTTTTTCATTATCATCTATCACGAGCACTCTCTTAATATTTCTGATGTTCTTTTGTTCAATTTTTTCATTAAACTCATAAGTTGTTTCAAAACTGAATTTAAAAATGGAACCTTTGCCTGGTTCACTCTCCCATTCGATACCTGAGCCCATCCTTGTGGCGATAAAATTTGAGATTATCAAGCCCAGACCTGTACCCCCAAATTGTCGCGTTGTTGAAGTATCTGCCTGAGAGAAAGCTTTAAAAAGTTTACTCTTGTCTTTTGTGTTTATTCCAATGCCTGTATCCCTTATCGATAAAATAAACCTGCCTTTTTTCTGATTTAGCTTTATAAATTCTACTTTTAATTCCACTTCACCTTTAGGGGTAAACTTAATGGCATTATTGAGTAAATTTAAAAGCAGTTGTTTAAATCTCACTGGGTCAACAACGACCATTCGTGGTATATCGGACGGGATATTTAATAATAATTCAATATCTTTTTGTGAGGCCTGATATTTTACAATATCAGTTGCTTGTTCACACAACTCAATGATATCTGCTTTAATCAAATCGAGTTCCATTTTACCAGCTTCAATCTTAGAAAAGTCCAAAATGTCGCTGATAACACCCAGAAGTGATTGGGCAGAAGTATTTATATTATCAACATATTGCTTCTGCATTAGCGATAGAGGTGTGTATCTAAGCAAATCGGCGAAGCCAATCAAACTATTAAGGGGTGTGCGTATTTCATGACTCATGTTAGCTAAAAATTCAGATTTGGCTTTACTGGCACTTTCAGCAATCTCTTTAGCTATGATAAGCTCATTTTGCAACTGTTTTCGATTTTCAATGTTACGACTTATACCAATAAGCTCTACTTCATTATCTTTGTTATAACGGTAACAAAAAGATATTTCAACCCAAACCAGACTTTTATCTTTTCTATATTGCTGTAATTGATAAATAATATGTGAAGGCATATCTTCCTTATCAAGAAATTTCTGTAAATAAAGAGCAATCATTTTATTTACTTCATCAAGATATTCATCAGGTATAATATCTTCGAGACTTTCTTCAAGAGCTTCTTCTGGCAAAAGACCTCTTAATTCAAAGACAGATGGGCTTATAAAGGTAAAGCGATTTTGATTCAGGTTTAATACCCATATCACATCGGATATGTTTTCTGTTATTAACCGGTACTTTTCTTCACTTAACTTGAGCTCCTGTTCGGCGAGCTTTCTGTCTGAGATATCTTTTCCTACAGTTAAAAAGGCATAAATGCTGCTATCAGGATTTCTCATATAGGTAACTACTACTTCAACCCAAGACAACTTGCCATCTTTTCTGTATTGCTGTAATTCAAGAGTAAAACTGCGCTTAGCATCTGCTCTTCCTGTTGCTTCCAGTTGCATTTCATTTTTTATTGTATTCCTCACTAAAGCATAGGATTCGGGAGTCATTATTTGAGAAAGCTTAAGTAATTTGTACTCTTCAGGTGTATAAGATGTAAATTTTTCAATAGAAGGACTGACATATAAGAAATTCAGATTCATATCAAGCATGGTGATGATGCTGCCCATATTCTGAGATATAAGCTCATATCTTTGCTGATTTTCTCTTAATGTTTTTTCTGCTATAATAAATTTGGTAATATCTCTGGCTGCTGCATATATATACTGACCAATGGGATGAGCCCTCCATTCAATAAAACGATAAGAGCCATCCTTACACCTGTAACGGTTTATAAATCCTTTTACATCCTCCTTCTCACCAAGTTTATTCATAACTTGCTGTGTAAGTGCAATATCTTCTGGATGAATAAAATCGTAAAATTTTCTCTTTTTTAGTTCTTCATCTGTATAACCCAGTATTTCAGTCCATGCAGGATTCAGTTTTATAAAACGTGCCTCCATATCCGAAATTAGCAACATATCGAGATTTACAGTGAAAAATCTCTTAAGTTCGTTTTCTGTTCTGTGTTTATCTAAAAACAAGCCCAGTTGCTGTGTATATATTTCAAGAAGATTGGTATTGTCTAATTTATAAATTTCAGGCATAAATAATGTAAAATCGCCCAGCATCTGAGTTTCTTTCATAATTCGAACCACAATGACATGCCCAATATTAAAAGAATTTTCTAATATCGTAAGGATTGACTTTGGTAAAACATCACCTATAAGTTCTTTAAGCCCTTTAAAAACTGTAATAACTTTATCTTTGATTTTTAGTTCCTTAACAATATCTCTTTCCCATGTCCTGCCTACGATATTAAAACCCAATATTTTATCTGCTTTTCTAATATAAGTAAATAAACCAGAAATAGCGACTGTTGTAAAACTTTTAGCATCATTGCTAAACAGATTTAAAGCCACATATTTAGCTCCTGATAATATTTTTACATCATTACATATTTTATCATAATCAGGAATTTCTTTATCATATTCTAAAAAGTATTTTGATGATTCTATAAGCAGTCTTTCCTTAGTATTA
>CAZVOS010000469.1:0-3438 GCA_964628845.1 uncultured Bacteroidales bacterium
ACCATGCGACTGGGAGTATATCCTTGTAAATTAAATAAGAATACAAAAATCAGAGATATTTATAAACAAGAATTAATAAATGAGCGGCACCGACACCGTTATGAATTTAACAATAAATACAAGACTGATTTTATAAATAATGGCATGATATGTTCGGGTTATAATCCTGAATTAGACCTAGTAGAGACCATAGAGCTTAAAAATCATCCATGGTTTATTGGCGTACAATTTCATCCAGAATATAAAAGTACGGTTGACAGTGCACATCCTTTATTTGTTGATTTTATAAGGAAATGTACTGAAATTTAATTAACAATTAAGCATTTGATGATTTTATAGACAGATTTTTACATTATCTTTGCCCCTACATTAATAATAAATTGTTTTGAAATGGATAGGAATACAATAATTGGATTTATTTTAATTGCAGTTGTACTCATAGGATGGAGTTATTTTTCTGCTCCAACAAAGGAAGAAATAAAGGCAGCACAAGAAAAGCAGGATTCTATTCTTCATGCCAAAAGAATTAAAGATTCATTAGACCTTATAAACAGCAAGGAATTAAAAACGGATTCTGCACAAATAGTCATTAATACAGATTCATTAGTAATAAATAATACAAACCAGCACGATACCAGTGTTTTTTCTTTAGCAGCTAAAGGAGAGGAAAAAGTAATAAGTGTCGAGAATGAATTTATAAGGGTTTTTATATCTAATAAAGGTGCAAGAATTGATGCTGTAGAACTAAAAAACTATAAAACATATTACGGATTACCATTGGTTTTATTTAAAGGAGATACCAATAAATTTGACCTTAAATTCTATGTAGCTAATAAACCGTTTAATACGTCACAATATTTTTTCCAACCCTATGGAGAGATCAAAGATTCTTTATATATATCTGGTGAAGATTCTTTAAGTGTTTCATACAGACTTTATCCTAATATTGCTATTAATGATACAAATGATTTTAATTATAATGCATACATTGAATATAAATACACACTTAAAAGGAATTCTTATTTATTAAACTTTCAAATAAATTTTGTGAGATTTAATAACTATATAGATAAAAGTACACCAAAAATTGATTTTGATTTTTCAAATCTTGCATTAACACAAGAAAAGAATATTGATAATGAGAGGAATACTTCAACTATTTATTATAAATATTTATTAGATGAAGCCGATTACCTTACTGAAAGGAAAGACGGGAAGGCATCTCTCAATAATAAGCTCAAATGGGTAGGTTTAAAACAACAATTTTTCACCTCAGTTATTATTGCAGAGAATTATTTTCTTAATGCCGATATTGAAACTATAAGCAATAAGGAAGACAGTACACATGTAAAATCATTATCCAGTACATTGGGATTAGAATACGAATCGAAAGATAATTATAATATTGGTTTATCCTTTTATTTCGGTCCCAACCATTTTAATACATTAAAGGAACTAGATCTTGATTTGGAAAAACAAATACCATTGGGCTGGGGTATTTTTGGATGGATAAACAGATTTGCTATAATTCCTGTATTTAATTTTTTAAGTGGTTTTAATATCAATTATGGTATTATTATATTAATCCTTACCATCCTTATCAAAACAATACTTTTTCCGATAGCTTATAAAACTTATTCTTCATCAGCTAAGATGAGAATTTTAAAACCAGATATAGAGGAAATAAATGCTAAATTTAAGAATAAAGAAGATGCATTAAAGAAGCAACAGGCCACAATGGCATTATATAAAAAGGCGGGGGTTAATCCCATGGCTGGATGTTTACCCATGTTATTACAGTTACCTATTTTAATTGCCATGTTTCGTTTTTTTCCGGCTTCAATAGAGTTGAGGCAGGAGGCATTTTTATGGGCTGA
The DNA here is from genome assembly GCA_964628845.1 of uncultured Bacteroidales bacterium. Taxonomy (GTDB): domain Bacteria; phylum Bacteroidota; class Bacteroidia; order Bacteroidales; family PXBB01; genus JAKIYU01. Next base: position 1,878 of record CAZVOS010000469.1, read on the forward strand.
TGATCTTTCAACTTATGATTCAATTTTAGATTTATCTTTTAATATTCCTTTTTACGGTTCACATGTAAGTTTGTTTACTTTATTAATGACCATTACAACCATCATTTACACAAAAGTAAATAATGACATGATGGGTTCAACCAATCAGATGCCTGGTATGAAGGTGATGATGTATATGATGCCTGTTATGTTTCTTGGAATATTTAATAACTTTTCTTCTGCATTAAGTTATTATTATTTTCTGACAAATATCATCACATTTATTCAAATGTTTATGTTCCGTTTTATTATAGATGAGGATGCTTTAAAAAGAAAGATAGAAGCCAATAAAAACAGGAAAGTAACAGTTAAAAAATCAGGATTTCAGAAAAAGCTAGAAGATATGGCAAAGAAACGTGGTTATCAGCCAAAAAAATAAAATATCACACATTCATTCTTTCAATATTTTTCTTTATTTTTGTAATAAACAAATTTACATGGTATCAAATAAATTTAAGATAATACTTAGTAGTATTATAATTATTACATTTCCTGTATTAATGAGAGCACAGAATATTTCAGGAATAATTAATATTTATCAAAAGGTTTTTCATTACGATTTTTGCAGGAATTCTATTACTGTTGGTGATGTAACAGGTTATGCAATTGGAGATAAAGTGCTTCTTATTCAGATGAAAGGAGCAGAAATAGATACTACTAATACCACAAACAGTGGAACGATAATAAGTTATGAGAGTGCAGGTAATTATGAATTTGCGATAGTATCAAATATCATTAATGATGAAATTTTTTTAAGGGATTCGGTAACGAGAACATACGAGGATAGTGGAGCTATACAACTTATAAAAGTACCAATATATAATGGTAATGTAACTGTAACGGATACATTAAAATGTAAACCATGGGATGGAGAATCGGGAGGTATTATTGTTTTAGAAGTAAACGGTAATTTAACATTAAATGCTCCAATTTCTGTTATGGGATGTGGATTCAGGGGAGGTGTTGTTTTTACCTGTAATGCTAATTTTGTAGGTACAGGACCGAGTTATGTTATGCCTAGTTTTATCGGTGATCATGTAAAAGGAGAAGGTATATCTATTTTACCACCACACTTATTAGGAGGCAGGGGAACGGTAGCTAATGGAGGTGGCGCCGGAGGTGCTCAGCCCATGCAGTCAGGGCTTACTGATGCATTTTATAATGGTGGTGGTGGAGGTGGTAATTATGGTGCTGGTGGAAATGGTGGAAAATCATCTACTGGTTTAAGTCCGCAATATCCAGGGGGTTTGGGAGGAAGAACCGTTACCTACTCTAATGTTATTAAGAAGATATTTATGGGAGGTGGAGGTGGTGCAGGTCATCGAAGATACACTACTTCGGGGCCAACAAATGGAACAAATGGTGGGGGCTGTGTTATCATTAAAGCACAGTCTTTAACAGGTAATAATAAAGATATTATAGCTGATGGTATTGATAATTTAAGTGTTTTGAATAATGTAGGCAGAGGAGGGGGAGGAGCAGGGGGGACTGTTTTATTAGAAGTACAAAATTATGTTGGCAA
>CAZVOS010000470.1:0-3432 GCA_964628845.1 uncultured Bacteroidales bacterium
GCCACACCAATACCCCGTACACTGGCTATGACGATTTATGGCGACCTCGATGTGTCCAAGATTGACGAGCTTCCTCCTGGCAGAAAAAAAATCCTCACACATCATGTTACAGAATCCTCACGACTTAAAGTTTTTGGATTTATTAAAGAACAGATTAAACAAGGAAGGCAGATATATATCGTTTACCCACTTATTGAAGAATCTGAAGCCCTCGATCTTAATTATCTGATGGACGGTTACGAAAGTATCAGCCGTGCTTTTCCATTGCCTGAATATGCTGTAAGTATTGTTCATGGGAGAATGAAACAACAAGATAAAGATTACGAAATGGCTCGCTTTGTAAAAGGTGAAACCGATATTATGGTGGCCACTACAGTTATTGAGGTTGGAGTAGATGTGCCAAATGCTTCAGTTATGATTATTGAAAATGCCGAAAGGTTTGGATTGTCACAATTACATCAGCTCAGGGGCAGGGTGGGGCGTGGTGCTGAAAAATCGTACTGCATACTTATTACTGGTGATAAAGTTACCGAAGAGGGTTATAAAAGAATACAAGCCATGCTTTCTACTACCGACGGCTTCGAAATTGCAGAAATGGACATGGAATTACGTGGCTCAGGCGACCTGCAAGGTCTTAAACAAAGTGGCATACCCGATTTTAAAATTGCCAATATTTTAAAGGATGAAAAATTACTCATCTATTCAAAAAAAATTGCTGAATATATTTTGAAAAATGACCCTCTGCTCCAAGCTCCCCATAATGAAAAGATGCTCAATTACCTCAATACAAAAATTACTGATAAAGGTAAATGGGGGAGGATTGGGTAGTATTATTTTCAGGAAAAATGTTAAAAAATGTTATAATTTAGAATTATTATAAATAACATTTTATTTTTATTTAATTTTGCCAAAAAAGCACATTATGAAAAAAACTATATTTATACTAACAATATTATTATCAATAGTTCAGATAAATGTTCATGCACAGAAAGGGACTATCAAAGGCAGGGTGTTCAATGTGTTAAATAATGAGCCGGTGCCTTTTGCCAACATCATAATTTTTGGAACAAACATTGGCTCTACATCCGATTTTGATGGATATTTTATTTTTGCTGGTGTTGAGCCGGGTTTTATTCGGCTGGCAGTATCATCCATAGGTTACGAGCAATATGTTTCGGAAGAGTTTCTGGTAACCAATCAGAAAATATTTGATATTGACATACCTTTAAAGGAGCAGCAGATAAAACTTGAAGAAGTTATCATAAAGGCCTCAGCTTTTGCCCGTAAGGATGAGAGTCCTGTATCCATGAGGCGTATTGGTATTCAGGAGATAGAGAAAAACCCGGGTGGGAACAGGGATATATCAAAAGTTATACAGTCGTTACCGGGTGTGGCATCAACGCCATCTTTTCGCAACGACGTCATTATCAGAGGTGGGGGGGCAAACGAAAACCGCTTTTATTTAGATGGTATTGAGATACCTAACATCAATCATTTTGCCACACAGGGTTCATCAGGAGGCCCATTAGGGATGTTAAACGTTGATTTTCTGCGGGAAGTAGAAATGTTTACAGGGGCTTTTCCTGCCAGCAGAGGCAATGCATTAAGCTCTGTATTTGAGTTTAAATTGCTCGATGGCAATAAAGAACAGCGTAATACCAGAGCCACTATTGGTGCTTCTGACCTGGCACTTACTTTTGATGGCCCCATATTACCTAAAACAACATTTATTGCCTCTGCACGCAGGTCGTATCTGCAATTTCTTTTCTCAGCTATTGGCTTGCCCTTTTTACCCATCTACAACGATTTTCAGTTTAAGACAAAAACAAAATTCGACAACAAACATGAGCTTACTGTTATCGGCCTTGGTGCTATTGACCAATTTAAGCTCAACCTCAATGCCAATGAAACAGAGGAACAACGTTACATTTTATCTTATCTGCCAGTGAGTGAGCAGTGGAATTATATGCTGGGTGCTAATTATAAAATGTTTAAGGACAATGGCTTTCATACTTTTGTTTTAAGTCGAAATATGCTTAGAAACTTCTCCTATAAATATCCGGATAATGATGAAAATTTACCCCGCTTATATGATTATGTTTCCGATGAAATTGAGAATAAATTGCGTTATGAAAATTTAAGCATGTTCAAAGAGTATAAACTGGTTTATGGGGGAGGAGGGGAGTATGTGAAGTACAATAACAGTACAAAGCAGCAGATATTTACTACAGAAATTAAACAAATAGATTATGCTTCGGAAATTGAATTTTATAAATGGCATGCCTTTGCACAGGGCAGTAAAGCTTTTCTGAACAAAAAACTCACATTATCGCTCGGGATAAGAGCCGATGCCAACAGCTTTGCTCCAAGTATGAGTAATATTTTTGAACAGCTCTCTCCAAGGTTTTCTGCTTCATATATGTTAAAAGAAAATCTGTTTCTTAATTTTAATACAGGTCGTTATTATCAGACACCTTCATATACAACGCTTGGTTTCAGGCAGAACAACGTTCTGTTGAATAAACAGAACAACATTAAATTCATACAAGCCGACCATATAGTTGGAGGTCTTGAGTTTTTACCTTCTACATCATCCAAGATTTCAGTAGAAGGATTTTATAAGGACTATACACGTTATCCATTTTCGGTAAGAGATTCAGTGCCCATAGGGGCAAAAGCAGCGGATTTTGGCATTTTTGGTGATGAAGAAGTTACATCTGTTTCGGAGGGCAGGGCTTATGGTGCAGAACTGTATTATAGAGAAACTATGTTTAAGGGTTTTAATATTATCTTATCCTATACCTTTGTCCGCAGTGAGTTTAAACAAAACGACGGGAAATATATACCTTCTGCCTGGGACAACAGGCATATACTTAATCTGACAGCTCTAAAAACCCTTCCACGCAATTGGGATCTGGGCTTTAAGTTCAAATACTCTGGTGGCTCTCCCTATACCCCTTACGACCTTGAAAAATCTTCATATAAATTAGCGTGGGACTTGCAAAACAGAGGTTATCTCGATTATGAAAACTTCAATTCTGCCCGTTTAAGAAACTTTCATCAGCTTGATATAAGGGTAGATAAACAGTACTTCTTCGACAATTGGTCACTAATGCTCTATTTTGATGTTCAGAATGTGTATAATTTTAAAGCAGAGTTGTCGCCAAACGTATTACTTGAGAATGATGACTCAGGCAATCCTGTTATTATAAATCCCACTGCTCCTGTAAGCCAGCAACAGTATAAACTCAGGCAGATTGTTAACGAAACGGGTACTGTGTTACCCACAGTAGGCATTATGATAGAATTCTAAACCTTATAATTAAAAAAGACATGAAAAGAATATATTATATAAGTTTTGCGGTTATATTACTATCTGCTTGTGCTTATGAAACGGCAAAATCGCTTAAAGATGAGCCCTCCGAAATAATG
>CAZVOS010000471.1:0-3424 GCA_964628845.1 uncultured Bacteroidales bacterium
AAATCAATCGAATCAGTGAATCGTTACCCCCCGGAAATGTCGCTTCTGCCTGGTCAATCTTCATGTTTACATCAGCAACACCCTTTGCATCTACTTTGCCTTGTACTGTGTCTGAAGTTTTGGCGTCATAACCCGTTATCTGAGCTTGTAATCCAATAAATATGATTGAAAACACAAAAAATAATGAAATTTTTTTCATGAGTATTTTTTTTTAATTAGTAAATATAGCTTTTAATACAATACGTAATTATTAATTCTTTATTAATACAAATTTATGAATTATTTTTTAATAAAATACAAATTAATAAATCTTAACTATTTTTGCAATAAAAAAACAACACAATGAATGACATTAATAAAGAAATGTTGAGAGAAAATGCAATGGATGGCTACGAAAAGCATGATGTGTATAACCCAGCACTCATTGAAGAGATTGCCTCTGCATATAAAAGAGTATTGATAGCCATTGGAGAAGACCCCGAACGAGAAGGGCTTGTTAAAACACCCGAAAGGGTTGCCAAAGCACTACAATTTCTCACTCATGGCTACGACCTTAACCCCAAAGAGATACTTATGTCAGCACGCTTCAATCAGGATTACCGCCAGATGGTTATTGTTAAAGACATTGAAATTTATTCATTATGCGAACATCATATGTTGCCTTTTATTGGTAAAGCTCATGTGGCTTATATCCCCAATGGCTATATAGTGGGTTTGAGTAAAATACCCAGAGTGGTAGATGCTTTTGCCCGCCGCCTGCAATTACAGGAACGACTTACCACCCAAATAAAAGAATGCATACAGGAAACTCTTAATCCACTTGGTGTGGCTGTAGTGATTGAAGCCCAACACCTGTGTATGCAGATGAGAGGCATTCAGAAACAAAATTCTGTAACCACAACATCCGATTTTACTGGGGTTTTCCTTACTGATAAAACCAGAGCAGAATTTATAAACCTAATTGGCACCCATTTACACTAAAGCAAACACTCTGAACTCAGTTAAACTTGAGGAAAAGGCAAAGCTGAGGTTTGCTTAGGCACTCCAATCACGTTATCGGAACCGAACTCAAAAACTCCTCCCAATCTCTTTCTTTATGTAACTGATAGCTTTATGTGTAGGCATGTCCCTAACTTCAAGTGCCTTTTGAATAATGGTCTGACTCAGCTCTGTTGATGTGGCATTATCATCAACCATAGTAGCTGCTGTATTGATAATCTTTACCACTTCCTCCTTGGCATTCTTTACAAGCTCCCACGATTGCTCCGATACATATATTTGTTGCGACAAATTATGTTCGTATTCATCCCTTATATTTTGTATGAGTAAGGATTGAAGTTCTAAAGAGGATATCCCTTTTTTATATAAACGCATTATCAAGCTCGAAGGTGTGATACGCTCCAAAAATAATATAATGCGTTCGTAGGCCTGCAAACGCAAAGGTGTGATTAATTTTGCATTTTCCATCTTGATATTAAGCATACGCTTCCTTGATTCACTTTCGATGTATAGTTTCATGATATAATAAGATGTGGCAAATACCACCAGCGATGGTAAAATGTATTTAAGAATGTCCAGTAAATCTTCCATATTAATATTTTTTATGCAAATTTACATTAAAAAATGAATTAGTTTTGTATTTATTAAAAATCTCCATACCATGCTTAAATATGATAGTTTTCAACTCAAAAACGGTTTGAAAGTACTTGTACATAAGGATGTTACCACTCCTATTGTAGCTGTAAATATTGTTTATAATGTCGGGGCAAGAGATGAAGATGAAAGTAAAACGGGCTTTGCCCATTTGTTCGAACACCTCATGTTTGGTGGCTCGGTTAACATACCCAAATATGATGAGCCATTACAAGGTGTTGGAGGCGAAAATAATGCCTTCACTTCTAATGATATCACTAATTATTATCTTACTTTACCTAAAGTAAACTTGGAAACAGCTTTCTGGCTCGAATCGGACAGGATGCTCCAACTCGATTTTTCAGAAAAAAGCTTAGAGGTGCAACGCAAAGTAGTATGTGAAGAATTCAGACAATCGTATCTCAACCAGCCCTATGGCGATGCATGGGCTCTTTTAAGAGCTATGGCTTATAAGAAACATCCCTATAAATGGCCAACCATAGGCAAATCGGTTAAACATATCGAAGATGCCACACTGGAAGATGTAAGAGCTTTTTTTTACAAGTTTTATCGTCCTAACAACGCTATCATGACTGTGGCTGGTGATGTAGAAACAAATGAAATTGAGAGTCTTGCCCAAAAATGGTTCGGCGACATCCCTTCAGGAGAAATATATTTAAGAAACCTACCCCAGGAACCCCTTCAGAAAAAAGCACGTCTTAAAACTGTGAAACGTAACGTCCCTTTAAATAAAATTTATATGGCTTTTCATACCTGTGGAAGAACAGATGATGAGTTTTTTACTGTTGATTTATTGTCCGATATACTGTCTAATGGGAAATCTGCCCGGCTTTATAAAGAACTGGTCATTAAGAAAAAAATATTTTCTAATATTGATGCATATATTACTGGTAGTTTCGATAAAGATATTTTTGTTATCACGGGTACCTTATCAAAAGGTGTCAATATTCAAAAAGCCGAAGATGCAATTTATACGGAACTCGATAAAATTAAAGATGTCCCTGTCAATACTAAAGAATTGACAAAAGTTAAAAATAAAGTGGAGATGAATTTCGATTTAGCCCTTACAGGTGTGCTCAATAAAGCCATGTATCTGTCAATTAATGAATTAATTGATGGAAATAGCAAACTCAATAAAGAGGTGGAATACTATAATGCCGTTTCAGCTACAGATATTCAGAAACAAGCCAAAAAAATATTTCAGAAAAATAATTCATCCACACTCTATTACCTTGCAAAATAAAATGATATTAGACTTTTCTTAATAACTCATCGATTTTTATTTTCATGGTGGTATTATACTTCCTTAACCTGTCAGGGTAGGCCGAACCTGACAGAGATAAAGATTAATGAAATCGCTAATCAATTCGAATTCATAGGTTTCAATACTTCAAACTTTCTTGCTATCTTTTCTCCTTTATTGTCAATCACACTAATAATATATGTACCATATTCAGGTGCTATAGCCATATGGTGATACCTTTTGGTACTGCCTAGATAGTGTTCATTAAGATGCCAGAACAATTCAGCATCAGCATCTCTGTGGACAATTTTAATAACCATTTTACCTTGTTTTCCATCGAGTTCTTTGGGTATATATATTTTCGCATTGGCTTCTGGATAAACAAATCCCATGGTTTTTTGAGTCAAACTACCCTGGCAATCTTTTCTGAAAGGTGGAAGTTCTTTGTAAAATGAATTCTTTTGTTTGAAATAATTTTCCTGAACAGGTGGCAATACAAACCATGCTTGTGTTCTTATTTCATTTATT
>CAZVOS010000472.1:0-3424 GCA_964628845.1 uncultured Bacteroidales bacterium
TTTATGGAACGGAGGAGAACAAACAACATCCATTCAGGTGGCCCCTCCAGGTCCTTCAGTAAACACCTACTACCTCACTGTTACCGATGCCTGTACGCCCCATGTTAAAACAATAGATGACTCCGTTACACTGGTGGTACACGAAGTACCTACTTCTGCATTCACCATAGCTCCCGCCGACACCATTTGCCTTGATGATGACTTAACCCTTACCTATACAGGCAACGCCACTGCCAATGCCAACTATATATGGAATTTTTCAGGTGGAAACACCGTCTCAGGTAGTGGACAAGGCCCCTATGTTGTTGATTGGAACACTCCCGGCTTATACAGCTTATCTCTGAGCACCTCCGAAAACAACTGTTTTTCAGATACAAACTATCAGTCGGTTACTGTTTTACCCACCCCTGTCATTAACATCACATCTGATATCACTCAGGGCTGTAACCCAATTACAGTTAATTTCACCGACTTAACAGCCGATGGCGCTCAGTGGAACTGGACTTTTACCGGAGCAAACCCCAGCACATCAAACACTCAAAACCCTTCAAATATCACATACACCAACCCCGGCTCTTATTCTGTTTCTTTAAATGTGGTCAATATTTATGGCTGTACCAATACGCAGACGTTCACCAATTATATCACTTCACATCCTGTACCTATAGCCGATTTTACTTACAGCCCCACAGTAGGTACACCTGCCTTACCCATTGACTTTAACTCTTCATCCTCTTCACCCTTTGTAACATTATGGAACTGGAATTTTGGCGATGGTTCCACTTCGTCAGAACAAAACCCCTCGCATCCCTTTGCTCAAACGGGATACCATACCATCTGGCTTATGGTCGAAACCGGTCACGGTTGCGTTGACTCTATCTCTAAAGAAATACTCATCATTGATATAACCATACCTAATATCTTTACTCCCAATGGAGACGGGATTAATGATTTCCTTGTCATCGACGGCATTGAATTCGTACCCGATTGTCAGCTTATTATCTTCAACCGCTGGGGCAGAAAAATTTATGAAAGCAATAACTACAAAAACGATTGGGATGGCGAAGACTATGCTGATGGTGTTTACTATTTCATCTTTACCCTGCCTCAGAGCATTGCTGAACCCTATAACGGTACTGTTACCATAATGAGATAATACCCCTCAATACGCTCCCGATGTCTAACGGGAATCAAACTTAAAACTGTTTCAATGTCATGGCTTCACTGTGAACTGCCTCTATGAAGTAGCCGTTGAAGCCATAACTAAGAACTGCCGTGCCTTCCTTATCCTGAAAGGGTTCGCAGAACCTGTCAGGGTTAAGGATATAAAAATATTTTACCCCACTTCCATTTTTTTCTTAATTTAGAGCCCTCGTATTAACAATTAACTTTTTATGGCTGTAGAAAAATTCAATATCAACAAGATAAGAAAAGACTTCCCTATTTTAAACACTAAAGTCTATAACAAGCCCCTGATTTATCTCGATAATGCTGCCACTACCCAAAAACCCAAAGCTGTTATTGACAAGCTTGTAAAATATTACGAAAACGAAAACGCCAACATACACCGCGGTGTACATTATCTCAGCCAGCTATCAACATTATTTTTTGAAAATACAAGAGAGAAAGTAAAAACTTTCATCAATGCAACTCATGCACACGAAATCATTTTTACAAAAGGCACTACTGAATCAATAAACCTTGTGGCTTCTTCATTTTCCGAATCCTTTCTTGATAAAGATGATGAGATACTCATTACACAAATGGAACACCATTCCAATATTGTTCCCTGGCAAATGGCTTGTATTAAAAAAAATGCACACTTAAGATATATTCCTTTTAACGACAATGGAGATTTGCTCTTGGATGATATTGATAACTTATTATCCTCAAAAGTGAAATTGCTGGCTTTGACTCACATCTCCAACGCCTTAGGCACTATAAACCCCATCAAAGAAATTATTCAGAAAGCCCACCAAAAGAATATTCCCGTATTAATTGACGGTGCACAGGCAGTGGCTCATCTCAAAGTAGATGTAAGAGAGCTGGATTGTGATTTCTATTGTTTTTCGGGACACAAAATATATGCTCCTATGGGTATAGGCGTGTTGTACGGAAAAGAAAACTGGCTCAATAAACTCCCTCCTTATCAGGGGGGTGGCGAAATGATTAAAACAGTTTCCCTCGATAAAGGCACCACCTATAACGACTTGCCCTTTAAGTTTGAAGCAGGCACTCCCAATGTTTCGGATGTACTTGGTCTGGATGCTGCCATTGATTATATAAGCCATTTAGGACTGGAAAATATCAAGAACTACGAAAATGAATTGCTTCATTATGCCACCGAAAAACTTTCTGATATAGAAGGCATTAAAATCATCGGGACTTCACAAAATAAAGCTTCTGTCCTTTCTTTTATTGTAAAAAATATCCACCCTTATGATATAGGCACCTTACTTGATAAAATGGGTATCGCCCTAAGAACAGGCCACCACTGCGCCCAGCCCGTTATGGATAAATACGGCATAAACGGTACTGTACGGGCCTCGTTTGCCCTATACAACACCAAAGAAGAAGTTGATATATTGTATGAGGGGATTGTTAGAGCATTTGGAATGTTGCGGTAATATATTCACCACAGATAACACAGATAAACACAGATAGGAATAAAGAAAGAAAGGAATAATCTGTGAAAATCTGTGTAATCCGTGGTAAAACAAATTGCAATAAAATTACTTCACATAAAATTATAAATAAATTAAAATCTTATGAAGAATAAGAACTTTAACATGGAAGAACTTAATGAAATCAGTTATAAAATCATCGGTTGTGCTTATAAGGTACATGCAGCACTAGGCCCTGGTTTACTTGAATCAACTTATGAAGTGTGTTTAGAATATGAATTATTACAAGAGGGACTTTCTCTTGAAAGACAAAAACCTCTACCTGTTGTTTATAACCAAATTCAGTTGGATGCCGGTTACAGAGTTGATTTGCTTGTTGAAAACAAAGTTATAGTAGAATTAAAATCAGTAGATGCTATTAACCCCGTTTTTGAAGCACAACTACTTACCTACTTGAAATTATCAGGTAAAAAGTTAGGGCTTTTAATCAATTTTAATGTTCCTGATTTAAAAAATGGCATTATGAGAAGAGTAATGTAATGTTATTAATGATTACTATTTATTTAATTTTGTAATCTTTGCAAATCTGTGGTATCTGTAGTAAAAAAATTGCACATACCTCATTGTAATTTCTACCTTTGTATAATAATTACAAATCCTCATGAATATAGAACAAATAGAACAACAAATCATTGAAGAGTTTAAACAGTTCGACGACTGGATGGATAAATACAATTACATTATCGAATTGGGTAAAAACCTCCCACTTATTGATGAAAGCCATAAAAATGATAAATACC
>CAZVOS010000473.1:0-3421 GCA_964628845.1 uncultured Bacteroidales bacterium
GCCTGTATGCCTGGGCCACATCCAGTTGTCGGTATCACCCCCAAACTTACCTATTGATGATGGAGGCGCTCCCACCAAACGTACATCCTTGAACACCTCATTAACAAAAAGAAAATACTGATTGCCATTATAAAAATCTTTAACCACTGCTTGATAATGGGTTCCTTCGGTAGCTTTTTTGGTGATGCTTTTGATATTTTTCTCAATTATTTCATTTCTTTTTTCTTCTGTCATATCATTACTAACACCATCTAAAACCTGTATTGTAACATCGTCCATAAGAACTAAAAAGCTAACTGAAAGTGTAGTATTAACAAGCTCTTCATTTCTGTTCATAGCCCAGAAGCCATTTTTCAGATAATCATTTTCAAGAGAACTGTGATTTTGTATCTGTCCGTACCCACAATGATGGTTGGTAAGTAACAAACCTTCGGAAGAAATAAGCTCTCCTGTACAGCCCCTGCCAAACAATACTATAGCATCTTTCAAACTGTTTTGATTAATGCTGTAAATGTCTTCTGCATTGAGTTTCATACCCATTTTCTTCATCTGCGACTCATTGTTTTTAATTAACAAGGGTATCCACATGCCCTCATCGGCATATCCCAAAAAGGTTTTTAAAAATATAAATACAATAAGGATAGTAATTTTTTTCATCATAATTAATTTTTGTACTGAAGTACCCAATTTGATTTCTTCAGTAAATGAATTATTATAAACTTAAATTATTTTAAGTTATTTTATGGCAATGCATGATATTTCCACATTAACACCCAATGGCAAACCTCCCACCTGAATAGTTTCGCGTGCAGGAAAATCGCTGCTGAAATATTCGGCATATACCCCATTAACGGTAGAGAAATTCTTCATATCTGTTATAAATATGGAGGTTTTCACAATGTTCGAGAAATTTAAGCCCGCTTCATTAAGTATGGCTTTAATATTTTCCATTACCTGCCTGGCTTCTGCTTCTATTGACTCTTTAACCAGTTCTCCTGTGGAAGGGTTTGCAGGAATTTGACCCGATACAAAAAGCATGTTGTTTACCATAACGGCCTGATTGTAAGGACCAACAGGATTGGGGGCTTGATTTGTTTTTATTATTGTTTTCATTTTTTAAATTTTTTTAATATGACAATATTTTATGTTATAAAGTTACTAATGATGACAATATTTTAAATATTTTTTTAATTTCACATCTTTAAAATAAAAAGACAATATTACAAAAAATTATCAACTTAGTGAAAATCCTTATTATTGACAATTACGATTCTTTTACATTTAACCTTTTTCACTATGTTGAGGAACTTAACGGTGATGCTACAGTAAAGCGAAACGACCAGGTTTCTCTTGAAGAAATAGGTGTTTATGACGCTTTTATTATATCGCCTGGACCCGGCTTGCCACAGCAAGCAGGCATTTGTTTACAAGCCATTAAAACCTATTATAAAACAAAAAAAATACTTGGTGTATGTCTGGGACATCAAGCCATAGCAGTGGCATTCGGAGCAAAATTAAAAAACCTAAAAAGCGTTATGCATGGGGTGTCGCGGCTTACTATTGTATGTAAGCCATCTGAATATATATACAAAGAAATGCCCCTTGCTTTTTATTGTGGCCGATACCATTCGTGGGTGGTGGATAGAACAGAATTTCCCACCGCTCTTGAAATTACTGCCCTTGATGAAGAAGGTGAAATAATGTCGTTAAAGCACAAAACCTATGACGTAAGAGGCGTGCAATTCCACCCCGAATCGGTAATGACAGAATGGGGAAAACAGATGTTGAAAAACTGGATTACGGCTTAGGATTTTTTATACCTGATACATTCTGAAAGTTCAACGAAGTCGCATCAGTGCATAATCGAACCGAAGGGAGACACTTTCACCCTCTGGAAAAATAAACTTGTTGTTAGCTTGTATGAAAAAGATTTGTATTTTTGAACTTTTTCAACAGCTTACAAAAAGTTAACCCTAATTAAAACATATAAAGAACTTTTATTATAAGATATATTTCTATGAGATTTCTACTTAAAATACTGCTTGTATTGCTTATCGCATCTAACAACCTTGTTCAAGCACAAGACACTGTGAGTATTAAGAATGATAGTTTTACAGCTTATAAGATGAGGATTGGACTTGGCGCCGGCTTTACTTCCGGTCTTGGATTCTCATTTAAGTATCAGCCAAAAAACTTGGGTGTCCAATTAAACCTATTGCCGTATTTTGACGATTATGGCCGGCAAAAGTACATTAACGCCGGCTTGACATTGAATTATGACTTATGGCACAACAATAAAAATGCAATATTTGCTTATTTGGCAAGCAGTTATACTTCGTCCACCCAACGACAGTGGTACAGTAGCAGCAAATACGCCACCTCTTCTTCATTAAATTCCGGACTTGGTTTCGGACTTGAAGTACTGAGTTTTGAAAACAGGGTTGTTATAGATGTTATGACAGGGTATGCGCAATACGACACATTCAAGCAAATGTTTCTCACTGCCGAATTCGCAATACACTATTTGTTTCTCAATAAAAAATAAATATCAAATCATGTCAAAAGTTATTATTAAAAAACTAACAGAAAAAGAAATTACCGACAGGAAAATAAAGTCATGGCCCGTCTGGTCTAAGGAAGTATCACGCTTTAGCTGGGAATACGACTGCGATGAAGAATGCCTGATACTCGAAGGACATTTTAAGGTTGAAACCGCCGAAGGTGTTTATACACTTCAGCCAGGTGACTTTGTTACCTTTAAAAAAGGACTGAAATGTGTATGGGATATCAGCGCTCCCGTACGTAAACACTATAATTTTTTGGAATAAATTAAATAATACATAAGGACTATCAACTTTTTTGAGAGAACGGATTAGTACTTAAAATTAATGAATTTGTGGGCAGGACAGGCAAAACAGCTGGCAGACGATGGCGTGAATACCGGAATGCATTACAATGCGGCAAGGGCGCTTGCGTTTGGAGAAAAATGTTTACATTATTGCCTGTGGAGTAAGGACATTTTTATCCACTACCTTGCCAGCATTGTTTGCATTGCGGTAGAGTGGGTGGAAGCTTTGTTTTGCCATGCCTTTTGGTTACTTTTTGGCTATGAAAAAAGTAACAAAAACATAAAAATGCTTTTTATAAACAGTTATAATGACATTTTGGACAGTATAATGCAAAGCTTAATCATAAAACACTTATTACCAGCCCGTTGATAATATTCTTCATTCAATAGTAAAACATGTATAAAGTCATGAGGATTCGGGCTTCCAATAAAAAAGATTTAAGATAAAATTTATGTTTTTTAAATTCGCTTCAATAAGTTAAACAAAAAACAAACTCCCTATATCCTCCGGCCTCCCTCTGCTTAGCTCCACCAGCTTCAAACCTGCATTATCAATATAACATTCTATACTGT
>CAZVOS010000474.1:0-3415 GCA_964628845.1 uncultured Bacteroidales bacterium
ACACGGGCTCTGGTTACAAAAAGTTGCCAATTAAGTACTGCAATAATAAGAAGTAAAAAAACAATGATAATAATATAAATGTTTTTACTTTTCTTATTTGTTGTTTCTGTATTGGGGTTGTTAGTCATTTTTATAAGGTATTAATTTATTACAAAAAACCGTTTATTGACAAATTTATTTTTGCAAAATTATAAAAAATTTAACATCCACCTTTAACTGCTGGTTTTATTTCAATTTGTTGTGGTATGGCAGGGGTTTGTTCATCTTGTGGCTTTACACCTCCCATTTGCCTTTTATAATCCCACTTGGCTTTATCGTCATTATAAAAATAAAATGATGGGTTATTTTCTTTAATCAACTTCTTGTAAATAATATTGAAATGGCCTGGTAGATATTTTATGTTTTCAATTCCTGAAGATAAAAGCATCATGCAAGCCAGAGCAGATTTATTTTCGGTATCGGCATAAAGAATTTTTAATTCTTTATTTTTTTTAAAAAAAGATATGTTTTCTTTATCTAATAATATCTCAAAAGGAATATTGATAGCGCCCTCAAGATGAAGTGTGTCATAAAGATTGTTGTTTCTCAAATCAATGATTAGATATTCTTTGGTGTCAAGAGATATTATATTTACAAAATCGGCATAATTTAATTCAGTTTTATTTTTTTGCATGGCTAAAAAGACATCATAATTACTCCTTTTATAAGATTTTATTCGATGGTTGATGTTCGAAAAAATCAAAGCTCCTGTTATAAAAAGAAAAAAAATAAGAGCACCATTAAATAGTTGATTATTTCTCATGTTAATTTATAATATTAATTAATGACATCATTAAAATAACTTTAACACCCTCCTTTTACTGCTTTTAGCTGAGAATCTGAAGGCATAGGTACAGTTTTAGAATTTTCACTCTCTTGGGCTTTACCTTCTTTGAAAAATGTTTTGGTTTTTTCTAAAAATCTTATTTTGGATAATCCATCAATAGTAGTGGTGTCGGGTAGATTTTGATTATTAAAAATATATGTAAAAAATTTATTTAAACCACCTTCGAGCACAAAGATATCATTAAACCCTTCCCTTGTAAGGAAAAACCACACCATATCTGCATTTACAGAACCTCCTGAATATAAAACTGTTTTTTTATTTTTTTTAACGAAACTTTCATGATTTCCTTCATTTAATATAGTTTGTGCAGGGATGTTCACAGCATTAGGCAAGTGAAAATCATTATACTCATTTTGGCTGCGTACATCAACCAAATATAATTTTTGTGGCTCATTTATTATTTGAAATGCTATCTTTTCTGTATCTAAATATCTTGTGGGTTTTATTAACTGCTCCATCAAATTTTTTCGGTTTAATTCACCGCTAAAACTGATTCTGTTTTGTGGTAGAAACAAAGCTATTACAGCTAATGTCAGAATAAAAAATAAAGGATAAGTCAATTTTAGTTTTTGCGTATTTAATAAATCTTTGAATTTTGTAGAATTATCTTCGATAATTTGAGTCACTGCAAAGGCCATAACAGCCATAAAAACAAGAAAGAAAAGAAACCATTTTGGGGATAAGCCCAGGGTATCATATATAAAAGGGGACCCTAAGAAGTTGCCCATGTGTAAGGGTTGAAAAACCGGATAAAAAATTCCGAAAATAATAACACCTACAAACATGCCGAAAATAAAAAACCATGCGTCAATTTTCCCAATAACAGCAGCGGTTAAGCTGGTACCTGGACAAAATCCACCGAGAATAAAACCAAAGCCCATTATAACACCACCCACTAAAGCCGACCATATATAAAGGGGGTTAATGTACAAAAAATCAAAATTGACCCATCCCATATATTTTAAGAAGAACAGTCCTGTTGCAGCAGTTATACCTGCCGTAAAGAAAACTTTAAGCACAACAAAATCGTAGCCGTAAAAAACACCTGCCAGTTTACGCGATGAGGAAAATCCGGCTTGCTCCAAAATAAAACCAAAAGCAATGCCTATGATGAGGGCAAAAAAGAAATTCAAATCACCGTTTATTATTTCTTGTGGTATTAATGGTCCCATAAATTGAATATTTAAATGTTAAATCCACAGTTTTCTGAAAAAATATGCTATTATATATCCTGTACCAAAAATAGCCATCATAGTAAGAAAGCCAGCCGTTGAAAAAACGGCCATGCCACTTAAAGCCGCACCACTGGTGCATCCCCTCCCAAGTTGTGAACCAATGCCAAAGAGTAAGCCACCAGCAACAGCAAAAATAAGCCGTGTATAATTTTTTATATTTGGACCTTTGTCAATTCTTAATGTTAAACGTCCAGATAAAAAACCAGATAAAAAACCTCCAAGCAATATACCCATAACTTCAAAAACCAACCACGATTTCATCGGGGAATGTGCTTCCTTAAAATATGCATCAAAAAAACTATTGTTCTTTACTGTTTCAGGTGTTATTTTGGCAACGGCCGTTATAACAGAACTTTTTATGGCACCACTGGCACCCAATCCACGGCCTGTAATAAAAAAGGTAATTAATAGAACAACGCCCAGTAAAAATCCTGCCAGATAAGGATTCATGTAAGGTTTGACTTCGTTTTTAATTGTTTTTTCCATAATGAAATATTTTTTTTAACAACCGCCTTTTATCTGAACTTTAACTGTATTATTTGTTTGTTCAATTGTGGGAATTTCTTTAGAGGTTTCTAAAGGAAAACTGTTAATAAAACTTCTTGAAAAAGTATTTTCAGGTATATTTTTTTGCATGATATTATACATAAAACTATTTGCACCGTATTTTAAAGAGTACGCTTCATAACCCAATACTCTTAAAAAAGCCACTATAAATGAACTGTGCAATCCCATGTTACAATATATAAGTATTGGCTGTTTAACAGGAAGAAGATATAAATCGTTTTTGCTGTTTAACGACATACGTGGTGCGAACTGATACGCACCTTTTAATTGAGGTAAAGTGTTATATTTTTCATCCCAGTATTTAACAATAAAATATTTAGAGGGTTCCTTGTTAAAATCATCTATGCTTATAAAAAAATTCTTTAATGGTGTAGATAAAAGCTCTTTTGCCCTTTCTCTAAGTATTTCATACGCTGTGGTTTTTCCTGTAAAAATTTCAGGGTATTTTTTTTTATCGGGTTTAGGGTGTGTGGCTACTTCCAGCTTATCTTCCATGTGAGAAGATAATGCATTAAGCCACAACGGCTCTGCATACTGAATGCGCCAGGCACTCATACCAAATTTCATTGAGAACACATTGTTAAATCCCAACAATCTGAAAACACCTGTTACAAAACCCGACCTTACTCCAATATCGCACACAAAAACAATAGAGTCGTAACTATTTGCCTCAATCACATTGTCAAAAAAACTCAAAAGACTGTCGGGCATTATATTCCTGGCTCCT
>CAZVOS010000475.1:0-3415 GCA_964628845.1 uncultured Bacteroidales bacterium
ATAATGATGTGTTGAAATATGAGAAGAGTGCCATGCAGCATACATGTCGCCATTCGCATGTTGCATTGAGAGAAAAGGATATTGTGGTTCTGCAATAGTGCCAGGTTTCAATAATTGAAAATTGCTGGAAGGCACACCATTGGTTTTATTTATCAACATCATATAAGCACCTGTCATAAATGCAAGCCGGTCCCTGTAAGGGTCGTAATAGAAAGAGAATTTTGGTGCATAGCCGCCATAATTAACCATATTAACATAAGAATATGAATTGAAATTTGTTGAAGGAGGAAATTTATAGATATATGCTTGTTGCTGGTTGTACATAACTGTAGCCATATAAATATTGCCATCGGCATCGTTCACCAATTCGGGTGCTTTGCACAACACATTAGTAGAACCGTTATAATAATTATCAAAAGAAGTTGAAAAACTAGCGCCTCCATCTGTACTTCGCATAAGCCGCCAGCGGTTTTCAGAAGAAGAACCATTATCGGTTTGATTTCTGAGATAGGATAAAAATATGCCATATGAAGTTTTTATTACCCGTTGATTAGAAGTAAAATAGGTAGCATAGTAGGTGCTTACATTGTCGTCAATCAGTGTAAGTGTTGGATTAACTAAGGGGTTAACTGTAACAGCCAATGAACTTTGCGGACCATTTCCACAAGCATTCTGCGGCGTTACATAGATGGTACCTGATGTTGTTCCCGAAGTTACCGATATGGAACTGGTATTTTGCCCTGAATTTATTACCCACCCAGAGGGTACGGTCCAGTTATAAGTAATCCCCGGAATATTAGTTACCTGATAAATTAATCCCGACTCATTGCTGTAAACATAAGTGCCGCCGGAAATAGTACCGGCATTAAAAGGCAGTGGGTTCAAAGTAATTGCTTTGGTAGAAATTGCACCATCTCCACAAGAATTATTTCCTTTCACAGTAATATCTCCTGATACAGCACTTACTCCATAATCCACTGTGATACTGTTGGTGCTGCTAAACCCTGTGGCTCCTGTTGGTAGTGTCCAAATGTAAGATGTCGCATTAATTATTGCAGCTACAGTATAATTTTCAGAATTCTGCCCCTGGCATACTGTTGTATTTCCCTGTATTTGGGATGGCTGCGAAGGAACTGTATCTTCAACATCAAAAAAGTAATCCTGATTGGTTGTAGGCGCTTGCGTAATTGATTGATTATAGCCCGAAACAAAAATGGTGAACTTTAAAATATCTCCAACAGCATAGGGAAAAATTGATTTTAATGATTTTTGAATAGATAAATTTTTATTATAAGGAATGGTACCGTTATAAATTAGTTGTGCACTATTATTCATACCACCACCAATCCGTAGCATTATTATTTGTTGTATGTGTCTTTCCGTATTAACTTTAAGTATGTATTCTTTTTCATTATTCCCTGTAAATGTAAAATTATGCAGGCCAATCTCCAAATCTTTCTTAAAATTAAGAATTTCTCTTCCTAATAAATCATAGGCATTAATAAGCAACTGATTTTTTTCAGGCATATAAATATTGAAATCCGTATTTGCATCGAAGGGATTGGGGTAGTTTTGAGAAATATAAAAAGCATCTTGTGAAATATTATCGAAATTAATATCCGTAATACTATAAAAAAATGTTACCGCTGTATCGGGATAATATATAGTAGTATCTCCACCCTGAGATATATTTTCAATCAAAATACTGTCCAGTACAACATGGTTACACATCAGATTTGCCGAAAATTTGAATGTTATTTGTTGTGATTTGATAATAGTAGTAAATACAATTAAAAATAATCCTAAGAAAATTGTTGATTTTTTCATGATGAAGATATTTATGTATTTAATAAACTATCAATTTAACAGCATTTAAATAATTTTTCACCTTTATATAATACAAGCCGGCAGAAAAATCATCCACATCAATTTTTAGATGATGACTTGCAGAAAATTCCTTTAATAAAACACCAAAAGGATTATAAATTTGTATGATATTATTACCTTTCAATCCATTTAATTCAACAATAATATAATCATCAGCAGGATTGGGGGAAATTTCAATACCTAACAGGAAATATCTTTCATAAATATCATTTATATATAAATGTACTTCGATACTTGCAGTGTCTGAACACCCATTAACATCCTCAAAAACATATAAAATTTCACAAGGAGACGACATAGAAGTAGTACCAATAAAATAATTATTAGTTACACCTGTGCCGCTAAAAGTGCCCCCCTGAGGTGTGCCACTTAAAAAAAGAGTGTCATAATACTGAATATCAACAACTGCTGTAGTATCAAAACTCACGACTGGTGCAGCAAGAACATCAAAATACAGATTATAAATATTTGTACAATTATTTGAATCGGAAAAAAAGTAAGTAATTTGGTGAAAGCCAGATGAGGCAATAGCAGGATGAAAAACATCAGCACCTGAAACAATACCATTACCGGCATACTGCCCGCCAGCAGGAATGATATTCATTGTAAATGGCGCCCCATTGGAACATATTTCTGTGGTATCGGACAAATTATTAGTAAGAATAGGAATAGGATGTACATGAATTACTATATCAGACAACTCGCTAAAACATCCTGCTGAATTTTCACTGACACAATAAAAAGTTGTATCACTGAATAATATCTCATTTACAGTTAATATGTTGCCTATAAATATCACGCTGCTTAATGTTGAATCGGCATACCAATACACAGTATCGCCTGATACTTCTAAAGTATATAATGTATCTCCATAACAAAAATCTGTTTGAGAGGTGGCAAGAGGTTTGTCTGGTGCAGCATTAACTGTTATCCCTTGATGATATATTGGACTTAATGCAGGAAAATCGGATGCTTCAATTCTAATGCGGTAATTATTGCCTGATGGCAGGTTATATGGCAATGCCACCCAAACAGTATCAGAAGAAATGGCATTCAGATTACCAATATCTGTCTGGTTGGTAAAATTACCTGTGGCATCGGAGAGCCAAACAGTAAAAATATTATTTGAATTAAAAGCAGTTGAAGAGGTAAAATGAACAGGAATTATATCACCCGCACAAAAGATATGAGAGCCCAAAGTATCAATTTTAATAAAATCATTAATTTGAGCTAAGAAAGCATCGGAATACCCCTGGGCATTGAGTTGTATATTATCGAATAATATATTGTTTCGGAAAAAACCAGTGATATATAAATTATTATCATTTGCGGCACAAATATCTGTAGCTTTATCATCGCCTGTACGTCCTGCTGATTTAGCCCATAGAATCTGCCCGTTACTATTGTAGTTACTTATAAAAGCATCAAAGTCGGTGCTTCCTCCGAAAGCAGATAGAGCGAAGCTGCCGAAAGAAGCAGTACCTTTATAAAAACCAGAAACTGTTACATAGCCATTAGCCATCACACA
>CAZVOS010000476.1:0-3391 GCA_964628845.1 uncultured Bacteroidales bacterium
TAAAAAAGTAGGATTGGCTTTATCAACAACAGATTTAGGTATCAACTACACAGTTTAATGGAAAAAATTACTATAACAACAAAAGATGGGACAAAGGAAAAAGAAATTGACCTCAAAGAATTATTAAAAAAAGCCCAGAAATTTTGTATTTATCAGGAAAGAGCTGTTTATCAAATAGAAAAAAAGCTAAATGAATGGGGAGCTTCAATAGAAACAACAGAAAAAATAATTAATAATCTCAAAAGAGAAGATTATATAAACGAGGAACGTTTTGTTTCTCTATTTGTAAACAGTAAATTGAAACATAACAAATGGGGAAAAAATAAAATTGTTACTGCCTTACATTTCTATAGAATTGATGAAGATATTATAAGTAAATTTGCTGAATTTGTTGATAATGAACTTTACATAAAAGTTTTAGCAGAATTAATTGAGAAGAAGTTGAGAGAGCTTCAAAAAGAAAAAGATGTTTATTTGAGAAATTATAAGATATTAAATTATTGTAAATCAAAAGGATTTGAAACTGACTTAATAAACAGAATACTAAATAAATAGATTATGGCTTTAAATGATGAAATAAAAAATTTAGAAAAGAGGTTATCAGAGCTAAGGAGGTGTCTTTGACGTTGATAAAAATGAAAATGAGATAAAAATTCTTGAAAAGGAAACACAATCGGCTGATTTTTGGGACAATTCAAAAGAGGCCCAAGCCAAATTTAAAGTAATTCAGGGTAAGAAATTATGGGTTACTTATTTCAAGAGAGCTAAAGAAGCTTATGATGACTTGATGGCCATGCGTGATTTTTTTGATGAAGAACTTGTAGGTGAAGAAGAACTGCAAAAGCAATATAGCATAACAATAGAAGTAATTGAAAATATTGAGTTTAAGAATATGCTCCGTAACGAGGAGGATAAACTAAGTGCCATATTAAATATTAATTCTGGTGCAGGAGGTACCGAAAGTCAGGATTGGGCTGAGATGCTTATGCGTATGTATCTACGCTGGGCAGAAAGAAACGGATATAAAACAAATATTCTTGATTTACTAGAGAGCGATGTAGCAGGTATTAAATGGGTATCTATAGAAATTGAGGGCGATTTTGCTTATGGATATCTTAAGGGGGAAAATGGAGTTCATCGCTTGATACGTTTATCTCCTTTTGATGCAGCCAATAAAAGACACACATCTTTTGCTTCAGTTTATGTTTATCCTGTTGTTGATGAAGATATCCATATAGAGATAAATCCTTCGCATATTACATGGGAAACTTTCCGTTCCAGTGGCCCAGGTGGTCAAAATGTTAACAAGGTTGAAACTGCTGTCAGATTGCATCACGAACCTAGTGGTATTGTTGTTGAATGTCAGGTAACACGTTCGCAGCAACAAAATAAAGATAAAGCTTTACAGATGTTGAAGTCGCAACTCTATGAAATTGAATTACGAAAGAAAAAGGAAGCGGCAGAACTTATTGAGAGTAGTAAGAAGAAAATTGAATGGGGTTCACAAATAAGGAATTATGTGATGCATCCTTACAAAATGGTAAAGGATTTGCGAACAGGTATGGAAACATCCAATGTGCAAGCGTTTATGGATGGAGACCTGGATGCTTTTATTAAAGCTTATCTTATGGAATTTGGCGGGAAATAGTATTTTTTTTGGCTTTTTCTTAAAAATGCTGTAAGTTTGTGTATTCAAATATTATAACGGATACAAAAATATTCATCATTTCAATGAAAAATTTAATACCATTATTTTGCTGGCTGTTTTTATTTATTTCTTATCATAGCTTTACACAAAATGTGAATTACGAAGTACAAGTAGTAGGCCTACGAAGCAACATCATGAGTGATGGTATTTTCGGGGGGCCTGATCCCTCATGGAAAGTATGGGCTAATGATAATACAGACCCCATTTGGACTGGAGGAAATTGTATTTACCGGGATGATGTAGCTCCTGTACCCTATACACTTGATACAACAGACCCCAGTGGAGAGCTGCCCTATAACATACGTTCAGTTTCAAATACATCGTCCACTCAAATAAATCTAAGATTTTACGGATTTGAAAAAGATTGTGCATGGTTTGGGGTCACTGAAAGATGCACTTATGATGGGTGTTGCGACCAACCATTCTGCTTTCTGGCTGATGAGTATTTGTGTCAAACTACAAGTTTAGCAAGCATTGATTATAAAAATGCTCCACAGTGTCAATGGAATTATTACGGATGGTACAGTTGTGGTGATTTTGAAGTGCAGGTAAGAATAAGATGGGAAATAGCTACCCCCCCCCTTATATTAGTACATCCTTCCGAACCCAATGCTGATACTGTATTATGTGCTCCAATCCCATTAGAAATAACTGTAATTGCAGATACATCTGCAAATTATTATCAATGGCAGGTCAACAGTAATACTTCAATAAATCCTGCAAGTGGCTGGTCAAATATTGTAGGGGCTAACAGTTCTACTTATACTGTTCCAATAATAAATGGAACCCGAAATTACAGGGTTTTAGTATCTTCGGGATGTATACCTGGTTTTGTAAACACCTCAGCCATATCACAGAGTATAAGGGTTACTTATCAGCCCTATCCTGCATCACCAATAATTAGTTCTTTATGTGGTTCAATGGTTCTTCCTAATTCTACTCATAATTTTTCAAGCATACAGGTACCAGATTCTAATGCTATAGTACATGCCATATATAATTGGAGCGGCTCTAATGGATTAATATTTCATACACCTCATGCGAATAATACCAATGTTACTTTTCCATCCTATGGATTGTATCAGATTCAAATAGAATACGAAGATGTGTGTACAGGAACAAACACCATAGCTCCTTTATGTCAGGTTATTGTTGGTTCATCTCATTGTGATTTTGTTTATGTGTCTCCCAATGGTGTTGATACATCAGTTGCAGGAACACCAGCGGAACCAGTAAGAACACTTGCATATGCACTTACCATGGCTAATGGCTCACGTAATACCATACGTATGGAAGGAGGTATATATAACGAAACAACTGTCATTTATATGAAAGATGATATCACAATAGATGGGGGTTATGAAGTAAATAATAATAACTGGGTTAAATCATCAGCACAAACAACCATTATTAATATTGATTCACCTTTAGAAATTACTGAGATAGGAGGTGTTCAATTAGGATATTTCAGGGGTATAGCTGCACAAAATGTAAACAATTGGAGTTTACAGGACTTATATATAAATGTTAAGATTAATGGAGCTGTTGGAACAACAAGTCGAAGTGGACATTCTGTGTATGGTATTCATATTACAGACAGTTGTTCTGGCTATTTAATTTCGAGATGTCAGCTTGAAGCAGGCCCTGCAAGTGCAGGAGAAAATGGTTTACCTGGAGATGATG